>JAFGFW010000192.1 GCA_016930875.1 Deltaproteobacteria bacterium
AGACCTGCTTCGCTCATTGTGAAAACGGCGACACCGTTGTCATACTTGGCGTTGGCCGATACACCGGATTTGAGCGCTACCGCCGAAGCCTGTGCTGCAAAGGCGAAGTTGCCGGACTTGAAGTGATCCACGGCGGCCTTCGTTTCAAAGAAGATGAGCTCGGTATATCCCTGGCCTCCCAAGGCAAAGCCTATGCTGACTTGCGTCAGGTCGCAGTAGCCGACTAATTTTCCTCCTTCATACAGTTCACCTTTGCCATACGCCCCGCCGATGCCAACGGCGCCTTTCCCGACCGTGGGGAAGATCGCGTAACCGGCAGCCTCGTCGAAGAACTTTTTCAGCCCTGGATCTTCCTTTTTGGCGAGATCAATAGCAACCCGAACTTTGCCGCTCAGTGCAGATTTTCCTTCATCGGTCCTCGGCGCGGTAGCACAGCCCGTCAGGAGGAGGGCTCCAATGGCCATGCACATAAATGGGAATACGATAGTTTTCATAAAAGACTCCTTTCAATTTTCATGTCTAATCACGATAAAGTCACCCAACTCTTCGTCCGCTGATGATTCTAATCAGAAGAACTACAACGGCAATCAACAGGAGGGTGTGAATCAGCTCCACTGTTTTTAATTTATGAGTCACCATTTTTTATTCGGTATCTTACTTCTTACTTTCAATAAGTGCGGGAACCAAAACAATAACCGCTGAAACAGCAACCGCGACATAAATGAGACGAGCAAAAAGTGACATTTCACCGAATATCGTTGCGACAAGGTTAAACTTAAACAGACCAATAAGCCCCCAATTCAGACCTCCGACAGTAAGCAATACCAGAGCTACCCATAGACGTGTATTTAATTCCAACATTTTTCGAATCTCCAAAATAATTAATTAAAATTGAATCCTGTTTCTACCGGCGTTTTTAGCACTCCGGTTTACTTTACCTAATAATAACATAAATCAAAACTCCATGAATCGGGGGCGCATCCGTTTTTATTGTAGGTGAAACTCCTCTTTCTTTTGTGAGAGAAGACCCTGACAGAAAGGACCGTAAGATGAGTATATTAAAGGTCGAACAATAACTGACCTTGATAGATCGCAATCATGCTCGCGTTATGTTTTCGATGTGCTGTTTACCCATTGAATGGCATACCGGAGCAGTTCATCCGCGTCGGCGAGGTTCAGTTTTTCCTTAATGCGTGCGCGATACGTCTCGACGGTCTTTACGCTGAGATGCATAGACTGAGCTATCTTGGAGGGTTTGTAACCCTGGCCAATCAAGCGAAAAATCTCAAGCTCCCGGTCGCTAAGACTATCTATCGGAGTGCTATTCGTATCTACCTTGCTTCCAGCCAGTTTATGCAGAAATTTCTTTCCCATTTTATTGCTGACATATATCTCACCGCCGAGAACCGTACGAATCGCGGTTACAATGTTCTCGGAGGCGACCTCCTTCATTATATAGGCCTGGGCACCTGCGCGAAGGGCTCGTTCGGCATATGTTAATTCGTCATGAATGGAAAGCACAATCACCGGCAAGGTTGGATATCGCGCGTTAAGATTTTTGGTTAATTCAATACCGTCTGAGTTTTTCAGGCTTATATCTGTAATAACCACATCCGGCTTGAGCTCAGATATCGCCTTGAAGGCCTCCCGCGCTTCATCGGCTTGACCGCACACCTCGAAATCCTTCTCGTGATTAATGATCGTTGTGAGGCCGTCACGCACGATAGGATGATCATCAACGATAAAAATCTTTTTCTTGTCCTCGAAGGTTGTACTTTGCCGCTGTTTCCGCGTCATAGTCTTCGTTGCCCTTTCTGGGAACTAATCCATATTTGGAAACGTACACGTAACGATCGTGCCGCCTTCGCGCCCTCTGCCAACATCGAGCATGCCATCCATCAGCTTTGCGCGGTATTTCATTATTCTCAAGCCAATTCCCTTTTTCTTAGAAAGAATTCTTGGGAAATCCTTTCCATCATTTTCCACTTTCAGGGTAGTTTTATCCCTGGCCGAGGTCAATTCGATACTGATCTTCTTTGCTTTGCCATGTCTGGCTGCGTTGGTGACGGCTTCCTGAGCAATGCGGAAAAGGTGCCGTGCTGTCACAGGATCTCGAATCGGAACCACATTATTGCACTTGAATCGACATGAGATTTTCAAGAGATCCTTCGTACTGGAAGCCAGGCCCTGCAAGGCCGACACAAGGCCACCGGCTTCGACATCGACCGGGTAAAGCATTCTCGCAAGGTGGCGCGTTTGCGCTACAGCCTCACTGGCCAACTTGCATATCTCTGCCGCATCGGCTGACTCATGCAACGACCTGTTCTTAAGCTTCAGCTCCAAGCCCTTGCTCTTAACGGCAATGCCCGTAAGTATTTGGCCCATACTGTCGTGTATCTCTTGGCTGATCAGCTTTTGTTCTTCTTCCCTTACTTCTAATAACTCTCTTTCCAGCCGCTTGCGTTCCGTAATATCGCGCTCCGTTGTCGCAACGGCGGCCAGGTTGCCTGCGTCATCGGTCAGTTTCGTGACGTTGATCCAGACATCTATAAGCCGGCCGTCTTTCGTTAGACGCTGCGCTTCAAAAGACCGGACTTTTTCTCCTTTTTCTAGCCTTTTCAACAATGCAAAAACATCGTTCCGTCCATTCTTGGGAGTCATTTGGCGGACATTCATCTTGAGAGCTTCGGTTTTCGTGTAACCGTATATCTGTTTTGCCCCGAGGTTCCAGAACTTGATATTGCCTTGAAAATCCTGTACCGTTATGGCATCGTTGGAATCATGTACGACGGCAGCCAATAAGTGGTGCTCGTCTATCCACGACTCCTGTCTGGCATTGTTTTTTCCGGCAGACATTTCTCTAATCCCCTGCGTTAAATCCAGATACCTAAATTTCATATAAGTCTATAAAAAGACCAACCGGGTCGTCAATTCAAAATATGAATTTCTTCCTATACCGTCCAAGCAACATCGCATGCCCCTGAAGGCGATACGATAAACGACCAGGGATAGTTGACACAAGCCGGGGAACACTTGGGCGTTTGATTATTGGTCTTTAACGGCAGCACTGTAGGGGCTTTCACCTACATAAATATCAGCGTTATGAAGTACGGCAGAAACAGCGCTTTCACTGATTTACACATCTTGTGCCTCTGTTACCATTAGGTCTTGAATCATGAAGAGTCCAAACAATAAGGGTCTGCAGTGGTAGATATCGGTAGGCTTGGCAAACAAGGATTGCATGACTCCAAAGTTTATGGTGAACGATTAAGGATTGTTACGTTTTACGAAAAGGAAGGCGCATCATGAGCATGAGAAAGCCACTGATTACAATGACAGTTATGGTCTTGATGGGGTGGACCTTAATCCTTTGTTTAGCACAAGGAGGCGGGATGAGTCGCGGAGCAATGAAGAGAACAAGGTATGAGAATAGGCAAAGAGAAGATGATGGCCAAATCCATTGCGGCTACGGATTTCGGTGGCCTCAGCGCCATCGGTGCGGCCCTGTTCAGTGTCGGCATACCCAAGAACAGTGTGTTGAAATATGAAACCGCCATTAAGGGAGACAAGTATCTCGTTATTGCGCATGGCACCGCTGACGAGGTAGCCAAGGCCAAGGAGATCATTGAAGGTACAGAAGCTGAAACTGTGGAGTCGACCATCCCACCACGGAGAGAAGGTAGAAAAGTCCGTCGGTATCTGAACAGTCGACAGGAGACAATCGCTTCCCATCGATTAGCGTATCGTACAAAAGGATTGATTCATTAAAAGAAAGGTTGGTGTTTCATGTATCGAAGAAATGTGAGGTTTGTGACTGCCCTGTCAGTCGTGGTACTAATATTAGGATTGCTCGTTGTGAGTGGTTGTAAAAAGCGTGATGAAGCTCCAAAAGCTCCCGCTCCAACAACGAAAAAAACGCCTTCTACGCCAACGGCCGCGACAAAGGCACAGACAACATGTCCTATTGAGGGCACGAAGATCGACAAAAGCGTATATGCAGACTACCAGGGCAAACGCGTTTATTTTTGTTGCGCTGATTGCAAAACCAAATTCAATGCCGATCCGGCCAAATATGTAAAGCAACTGGAAGATAAGGGCATTACGCTTGAAGAGACTCCCAAATAGGCAGAAATTTCTACGCTTTACAATCTCAATCGTTGTTCCGAAGGACCATCAAGACCTTGCAGGCATAGAAATTCATACAGGATTGTCGTCCACGATTCGGACGATTGAAAGACGAACAGAGTGTTTAAAAAGAAGGCAAGGTGTAGCAGAAGAACTGTTGAACTTGCAATTGTTCCGATGATCGCGTTGGTTATCTGGGTGATTGGACTATCCTATGCCAATTCGCAAATCAACAGAAAATCGTGTCTGTGCTAACAATACAGACGATTTTTAATCTTTTCTGTCAAGGGAAGCCGATGTTCTCCAAAAACAGGGATGTGATTGGAGGA
>JAFGFW010000193.1 GCA_016930875.1 Deltaproteobacteria bacterium
CGACCTGATCGAGAACAACCGGCGGCGGATTCAGTTGCTGGAGCAGGCGGCGCGGCTGCTCTACAAGGAGTGGTTCGTCCACCTCCGTTTCCCCGGCCATGAGCATGTCAAAATTAAAAATGGCGTGCCGGAGGAGTGGGAGAACAAACCACTTGGAGAAATCGGGACGCTGAATTATGGGAAAGGTCTTAAAGCCGATAATCGTATCCCTGGTGCTTTCCCTGTATACGGTTCAAGCGGGGTCGTTGGAACTCACGATAAAGCTTTGGTTGAAGGACCAGGAATCATTGTGGGGCGCAAAGGTAATGTGGGAAGCGTTTATTGGTCGGAAAATGACTTTTTCCCAATCGATACTGTTTACTTCATTGATTCAGCATCAAGCAGTTTTTATCTATACTACGCGTTGTTACATACCCAATTCATAAGTACCGATGTAGCTGTGCCTGGATTGAATCGTGATTATGCCCACAGCCGCAAGATTCTCCTTGCTGAAGCAAACATCCGAAGCCTATTTGAAGAACTGGTGAGTCCAATTCATACTCAGATTTCGACAATTCGAAGATACAACGAAATATTGAGCCGTGCGCGTGACCTTCTACTCCACCGCCTGATGAATGGAGACATTACTGTATGAGTGAAACCGTATTCATGAAAGTAGATTATGACCTGAGAACGTTGGTAAACTTTATTGCGTTGTTGACCATCGGCGGAAAGAGATCGTAATGAGCCTGTCTCTCCTCTTCATCAGCAGTGTTCAGAAGGAATTCGCCGAGGAACGGGCGGCCATCCGCGATTTTATTAGGGGGGATGCCCTGCTGAGGCGATACTTCGACGTGTTTCTTTTTGAGGACCTGCCTGCGTTGGACCGGCGAGCCGATGCTGTTTATTTTGACGAGGTCGATAACTGCGGCGTGTATGTGGGCCTTTTCGGAGATGCATATGGCGATGAAGACAAAGACGGCAGATCGCCTACGGAACGGGAGTTTGATCGGGCCACGGAGAAGGGCAAAACGCGGCTTGTCTTTGTTAAAGGACAGGACGACAAGTCAAAACACCCAAAGATGCAGAAGCTGATCCGTCGGGCGGGCTCCCAGCTCATTCGGCAGAGGTTTGCAGAGACTCTGGGCTTGACTTCCGGGCTATATGCCAGCCTGGTGGAACACCTTGAGCGGGTTGGTGAATTGAGAACGTTACCATTTGATGCCTCCGCCTGCCCCAAAGCAGGCATGGACGACATTTCCCTGGACAAGATTGCCTGGTTCCTGGAGACAGCGAAACGGGAAAGAAACTATGCCCTTTCGGCCAAGGCCAAGCGGATGAAGACCCTGGCCCACCTCAACCTTCTGGACGATGGGCAGCCCACGCATGCCGCCATCCTGTTGTTCGGTGGAAATCCCCAGCGCTTCCTGCCGACCTCGGAGGTCAAGTGTCTTCACTTCCATGGCACGGTGGTGCAGAAGCCGATTCCGTCTTATCAAATCTTTAAAGGCACCGTCTTTGAGTTGGTGGACCAGGCCGTGGACTTTGTCATGTCCAAGGTTGCCCGATCCGTTGGCACACGCGAACACGCTACTCAGGCCCCCGTGGAATACGAACTGCCCGGGCAGGCAGTAGCAGAGGCCATTGTTAACGCTGTGACCCACCGGGACTACAGCGATAATTCGAGCGTGCAGGTTATGCTTTTTGCAGACCGGCTTGAGATCTGGAATCCCGGTGAACTGCCCCCGACTCTGACGCCGGAACTCCTGCGGGTTCCCCACGCTTCGATTCCGCGAAACCCCCTTCTTGCTGAGCCGCTTTTCTTGGTACGCTATATCGAAAAGGCAGGGACCGGCACGCTGGACATGATTTCTCGCTGCCAGGAAGCCGGCCTTCCTGAACCCGATTTCGAGCAGCAGGCCGGACAGTGGGTGGTAACCATATGGCGGGATTGGCTGACGGATGCAGTTTTGGCGGGATTCAATCTTAATGAGCGACAAATTGCCGGGATTGCCTGTCTGAGATCGGAAGGACGGATTACAAGCGGAAGGTATCAGAATTTAACGGGAATTAGCCGACAGACTGCAACACGCGACATGGAAGACTTGGTAAAGAGGGGCATCCTTGAACGGCACGGTGAGCGTCGTGGAACTTTCTACGTTAAGGCGAAGAAAATGACTCAAATATGACCCATATGCCTCACAGTAGTGGCAACTTAAATGCCCCGGAAATGCCTCAAATGCCTCATGAGATCGGGCAGCGAACTTGTTTGCGGGCGTTGAATTTTGAATCAGGCAACTAGGAGGACATGAGTCTAAAGGCACCATAAACTGGACATAAAGAGGACAAACAGGACATTCCATCGGCATTGAACGGGCCAGATAGGGGCCAATTGAGTCAGAAACCAAGGATAAGACTATGACAGCCGGTTATTATACCGAAGATACCCTGTGCCAGCAGACGACGGCCGAATATCTGCGCGACGAACTCGGATGGGAGTCGGTCTTTGCCTACAATACCGAGACCTTGGGGAAGGAAGGCACGCTGGGGCGCAGAGATGACCGGGAAGTGGTGCTGACGCGCTATCTCTATATCAAACTGATGGAGTTCAACCCCGGTCTGCCTGATGACGCCTATCGGGATGCTGTCCGACAGATTGTGGAAACCAGCGCCAGCCAGACCATGCTGGCCGCCAATCGGGAAAAATTCGGCCTGTTTAGGGACGGGGTGAAGGTCAGTCTCCGCAACGATGAGGGCGAACTGAAAAAGGAGACCCTCCGGGTTTTCAATTTTGAGGAGCCTGAGAAAAACCATTTCCTGTGCGTGCGCGAACTGTGGGTGCGGGGCGACCTCTACAGGCGGCGGGCCGACATTATAGGTTTTGTCAACGGCCTGCCGCTGCTATTTGTCGAGTGCAAGAATGTACACAAGGACCTGGAAGTGGCCTACACGCAGAATCTTTCAGACTACAAGGACACTATCCCCCATCTATTCCATCACAACGCCATCGTGTTGTTGGGCAACGGAATCGAGGCGAAGATCGGATCACTTTCCAGTAAGTATGAACATTTCGGAGAATGGAAGCGCCTGGCCGAGGAGGAGCCCGGTGCGGTGGACATGGAAACCCTGCTCAAAGGGGTTTGCGAAAAGCGCAACTTCATGGACCTGTTCGAGAATTTCATCGTTTTTGATGACTCGACGGGCAGGCTGGCCAAGATCTTGGCCCGCAATCACCAGTTCCTCGGCGCGAACAGAGCGATCAATGCGGTTAAAACCCGTGAGGCTCGGCAAGGAAAGTTGGGGGTGTTCTGGCATACGCAGGGCTCGGGCAAGAGCTACTCCATGGTGTTTTTCACCCGTAAGGTGCACCGCAAGCTGGGCGGCAATTTTACCTTTCTCATCTGCACGGACCGTGACGACCTGGACACACAGATATACAAAACCTTTGCCGGTTGCGGCCTGGCCGACAACGACAAGGACCCCTGCCGGGCAAGTGGCGGGGATCATCTGCAACAACTTCTGGGTGAACACAAGGCCTATGTGTTTTCGCTGATCCAAAAGTTCAACAAAGACGTGGAAGAGCCATACTCGCCGCGGGATGACGTGATTGTCATCACGGACGAGGCCCACCGCACCCAGTATGGCATCCTTTCTTTGAACATGCGAAACGCGTTGCCCAAGGCCAGCTTCATCGGTTTTACCGGGACACCCCTTTTTAAGGACGACGAGATTACCCGACGGATTTTCGGCGACTATGTGTCTACTTACGACTTTCAACGGGCGGTAGAAGACGACGCCACGGTGCCGCTCTATTACGACGCAAGGGGCGATAAGTTGCAGTTTGTTGATGAAAACGGAAAGAGGCACAAAGTCTCGGCGCCAAAATCGCTGAATGAAAAGATTGCAAAAAAACTTGAAGAACTTGAAATCGAAGATGTGGATGTGCAGCAACGACTCGAAAGAGATCTGAAGCGGGACTACCATATCGTCACGGCGGGAAAGCGTCTCAATCAGGTGGCGCGAGACTTTGTGAAGCACTGCTCGACAGCATGGGAGAGCGGCAAATCCATGCTGGTGTGCATCGACAAGATTACCTGTGTACGAATGTATAATCTTATCAAAGAGCTTTGGCAAAAACGGATCTCAATGCTCGAATCGGATTTGCCCAACGCGAGCGACGAGCAGGATGCCATATTTCGGAGGCGACAGATCGCCTGGATGCGGGAAACACAGATGGCGGTGGTGGTTAGTGAAGAACAGGGCGAAATGGAAAAGTTCAGAAAGTGGGATCTGGACATTACGCCCCATCGGCGACTGTTGAAAGAAGGCTTCGACATCCCGGAGAATCTGCGGGAAAGGCCGGAGTTTGTGGGCATGCGGCGTCTGGACCCGGACTCTGCCTTCAAGGAGGAGGCGCATCCTTTCCGTATTGCCATTGTCTGTGCCATGTGGATGACCGGCTTTGATGTGCCCAGCCTTTCCACACTTTACCTGGACAAGCCGCTCAAGGCGCATACCTTGATGCAGGCTATTGCGCGGGCCAATCGGGTGCATGAGGGGAAGAACAATGGCCTCATTGTCGACTACTGCGGCATTTTGACAAACCTTCGCAAAGCCCTGGCAACCTTTGCCGGCCAGGGGGACGGCGGGCGTGGCGGAGCAGAGGGAGATGGCACCGATCCGGCCAAGCCGGAAAAAGAGCTGCTGGAGGATCTGGCTGAAGCCATTGCACTTGTGCGCTCCTTTCTGGAGGAGCGCGGCGCATCGCTGGACGATATCATGGAGAAAATCGGTTTTGCCAGGAATGCGGCGATTCTGGCGGCAAAGGAAGTGGCTAATGAAAACGACGAAACCCGTAAGCTTTTTGAGGTCATGTGCCGGGAGGTCTTCAAGAAGTTCAAAGCCTGCATCAACAACAAAGGGGTAAATGCCTACCGTAAGGCATACCATGCAGTGAACATCGTCTACCGAAGCCTGCAACAAGATCGGGAGCAGGCTGATATCAGTGACATCATTCGAAAACTCCATGAAGTGGTAGACCAAACCATTGAGACAAGACCTGACGACGCCGGTGAAGATAGGCCTCCCTTCAATATTGCAGGCATAGATTTTGACCTGCTCCGGAAGGAATTCGAACACAGTCCGGCCAAGAAAACCACGGTCCAGAACCTCAAGCAAGCCATCGACGAGAAACTACGGCGCCTTCTGGAACGGAACCCGTTGCGCACGGATTTCCAGAAACACTATGAGGAGATCGTGGCGGCGTATAATCGAGAAAAAGACCGGCAAACCATTGAGAAGACATTTGCGGATTTGCTGAAGTTTGTTCAAGACCTTGACGACGAAGAACACCGCGCCATGCAAGAGGGGCTAGACGAGGAAAGCTTGGCGGTTTTTGATATGTTGAAAAAGTCAGAG
Source organism: Deltaproteobacteria bacterium (assembly GCA_016930875.1). Lineage (NCBI taxonomy): Bacteria > Pseudomonadati > Myxococcota > Myxococcia > Deltaproteobacteria bacterium. The sequence goes on from JAFGFW010000193.1 coordinate 5,398, forward strand.
CTTAAAAAGCAGCAAATCAAGCGGATAAAGAAGGTTGCCGTCGAACTGCTGAGTACGCTCAAGCGAGAAAAACTCAAAATCGATCACTGGCAGGATAAAGAGTCATCAAGAGACGCCGTGCGCGTTGCCATACGGGATTTCCTCTGGAGCGACGAGACCGGTCTGCCTGTGGATAGTTTTTCCGAGGATGAGGTTAATATCAAGGCTGAAGACGTTTTTCGGCATGTGTACCGTGTTTATCCCACAGTGCCTTCGCCCTACTATGCTGGGGCCCAGGCATGACTTGGGGTCTTGGGGACGTGCTTTAGTCCTATAGTTTTGGCTGACGGCGCCGACGAAACTGAAAATGTGAAGGATGTCCCTAATGTTCTCCTTCAGGCGTTTGTTCCCAGAAGAGCAGATTGCAACAATTGCGAAAGATAATAGAAGAAAGCCTGACTATTATCCAATCGAATGTACGGAAGTTGGCGACAAAACTATTCGGAGTTTAGATCAGGAAACAGTCCTACTGCTCTTGGAGAAACTAAAACATCGGAGAAAGGGACCTTGGAAGGACTTCTGCGAAAAACTCAAGAGGATTCATCGGTAATTACGGAATAGTGAAAAGCATGCCGACTATCACAGCAGAAATCTGGATATCAATGGCTTACCTTGCTCACAGATCTGGCGACCTAAAGTATACCGTTCGAAATCGCGATCTCGTGGAACAGGTGTACCAGTTATTCAACGATAATAGACCGGGGGTTGCAATCCATGTCAGCCAGCACGTGGTTGCTCAGGCAGCTCTCAATACGGGTTATAATAAGTGCTATCTCTCAGAATCTGGTCGAGGAGTCCGGAGATTGTTTGTTCCGGGAGACAAGATTCATCAAAGTAGATCAAGAAATCCACAAGGCTACCCGAGACCAGACGAGGTTCCGGTAGAGTACCAGTATCTTTTGACATGGTATTTGGATAATATACGTTCAATTCAATCTAGTTCATCTCAATCACAGAAGCCAAAACGAACTTATTCCCGGGGATCTGAAGGAGACAGTCGGAATACCCTCTCGTACTTCATTGCAAACTTTGATCGGGCGTACCAAAATTTTTATCAGTCAGATGCTTCGTATAGATATTTCACAGGAGGACCGTGTATTTATTTTCACAGAAAGACGATCGATATATGGATAGAGAATATCGCCCAGGGAAATTCCAGTTATGACTCTCTTCTTGTCGGCGATGAATTCCCAGAGGCGATTTACGCCACCCTGACCGCTTGGGGAATGAACAGGCTCGGAGGAGGGGCGAAACTCAAGGACTACGATGAGTTCAAAAAAAACGTCCTATCCGTAGCGTCCTATCTTGAAGAGGTTAGAGATTTGGACATTATGACGCTTGTTTCAAAAAAAGACGTCATCAACAGAATGTACTCCCGTCTTGATCCTTCAGAAAATGTTATGAACTTGGTCGCCAAATCCAAAACAATGCATCATCTTAACCCAGAAGCATTCCCACCAATTGATAAGCGTTATACTCTGAAGATTCTCAGGGGTCTACATGGAGTTGATCCCGTTCCAACATTGAACGGAATAGATTTTGACAACTACTGGAATATCCTATCATGTTTTCGGACCATTATAGACCGCGTTGGGGAAGCAACAGTTCGAAGTTGTATTGGCAGAAGAATCATGGACACATCAATAACGAAAATCGTGGACAACGCCATTGTCGGATTTTCGAATTTGGATTTTTGAAGAGTTAGAGAGTTAGGGGCAGATCTTTAACCCTTACAATTCAAGTAACCCCGCGGTCAGGGCGGGTCGAATAAGCAAGGCGGAGAGAAAAGGGGGACGTTCTTTACTTTTCAAGTTTTTTGTCGATGAAGTCTTTTGACAAAGTCATCGCGTGCCGGACAGATCAGAGACGAACGCGTGAGGTGCGCTTAATGATTTGATGGTCAGAGAATATACACATCGGAATAAACTTTAAAACCGAAGAAGGCTTGAATTTGGGGTCGGGCCGCGACAACTATCTGACATTGAGAACAAAGACATAGAAATACGGCTTGAAACAGGCCTTAGAGGTCCTTTTTTGTAGGCGAAAAAGCGCTTTTAAGGTTCTGAAGACCAAAAACTCGCACCATTGGTGCGAGAAACCGTACCTGGAGATCCAGAATATTAAGATACGGTGACTCTGTCCTCAAAAGAGATTTGAATGGAAGACTGAAACGCTGTTTTGTAGTTTTCACCAGTCAAGAGGAGATCATGGGTAAAGACATTCAGGTTACGGGGAATATCGGGCTTTATTACACTTGTTACCAACTGTCTCAAATGGGATGGAATGCGATGCCTACGGCCCGCAATGCCCGTGGTGTTGATATCATCGCTTATAACCGTGATTGCAGTCGAATGATAAGTATTCAGGTAAAAACCCTCAGCAGAAGAAATCCGGTGCCTCTTGGCGTCTCCTTGGATAAGGTGATGGGCGATTTTTGGGTAATCGTCAACAATGTGGCCTCTGAGCCCCAAACGTACGTTTTGTTGCCGAAGGAGGTTAAGGCACTCGCCCACCGTGGAGAAAAGAACAAAAAAATATCATACTGGCTTCAGCCGCGTGCTTACGCTGTGGACAAGTTCCACGAGGCCTGGTCTCGTATTGGCAAGCCCAGATAGCGACCAGTGAGGTGTAAGATGGCCAGAAAAATGCCTGTTAATGGACATTGAGAGGATAATACCATGGCTATTCCAGACTACCAAACCATAATGCTGCCTGTGTTGAAGTTCGCATCCGATGGCAAGGACCACGCTTTCCGAGATGCAGTCGATTCTCTTGCCACGGAATTCCGCCTTTCTCTTGAAGAATGCAATGAGTTGCTTCCCAGCGGGAACCAGCCATTATTTAACAACAGGGTCGGGTGGGCGGCCACATATCTTAGAAAGGCGGGACTCATCGATTCTGAAAAGAGAGGATTTTTTAGGATCACAGATCGTGGCAAGATTGTTCTGTCTGAGAATCCTGAAAGGATTGACGTAAAACTTTTGGAACAATTTCCAGAATTCGTTAAGTTTCGCAAAAAAGACCCTATAAAGCCACCCCCTCCATCCGTTATCAACCCAGAAGAACTACTGGGAACAGCCTACCAAGAGCTAAAAGAAAGCCTTGCCTCAGACCTTCTCAAGAACATAGGGGAGTGTTCCCCGTCCTTTTTTGAACGTCTCGTTGTGGACCTGCTCATCAAGATGGGGTACGGCGGGTCTCGAAGGGAGGCCGGACAGGCCATGGGACAATCTGGCGATGGAGGAATAGACGGAATCATAAAAGAAGACAAACTGGGGCTGGACATCATCTACATACAGGCGAAAAGATGGAATGGTACTGTAGGCCGACCAGAGATACAGAAATTCGCCGGAGCGCTTCAGGGACAAAGAGCACGCAAGGGCATATTCATTACGACGTCCAACTTTAGCAAGGAAGCCTTAGATTACGTTAAACATATTGATAGTAAAATCATTCTCATAGACGGTGAAAGGCTGTCGGAATTGATGATCGACCACAACGTAGGTGTATCTCCAGTAGCATCATACGAGGTCAAGAAGATAGATTCAGACTATTTTATCGAAGAATAATGTTGAAATAGGCTTTCAGACGCATCGGAGTACAGCTATTGGGACGGCAGCCGCAAAAACCCGGCAACAAAGGAAGCCTGAAGTGGATTCAAAAGGCCGTAAATGATCGACCTGATCTCTTGGACTTGGCAATCAAGAAAGCTTTGATCCTCCCCGCGTCTGCAAACATCGAATGGGTCTCGCCGCTCAAAAACGACGAATATGCCGAATACCGAGATGGTGCATTCCTGAAACGGCTCGGTGTCGAGTTGAAAAGACGGCCTCTCAAGGATTTCTGGCCGGCTCAGGGGCCTCAATGGGATGCCTTGGGTCGCATTGATGGCAAAGCGTATTTCCTGGTTGAAGCCAAGGCCCATGTTGCGGAGATCATTTCTTCATCCCAAGCGAAATCTCCCGCCTCCATATCACTGATAGGCAAAAGCTTGGATGATACGAGGGCTTTTCTGAAGCTGAGCCCCCATGTCGATCTGACCAAAGGCTTCTATCAGTATGCGAATAGACTGGCCCATCTTTATCTTCTCAGAGAGCTCAATGAGATTCCCGCCTACCTGGTCTTTGTGTATTTCGTGAACGATCCTACCCATATCCCAACCATCAGAGACGAATGGAACGGCGCACTAAAACTGATGCATGCCATTTTGGGTACACACAGACACAAATTTTCAAGGTATGTTATCGACATTTTCATAAACATAGACAAATTAAAAAACTGAGATTAGTTGAAGGTTGGAATCTGCAATCTATTGAGCAAGCTTAGAAGGGTAAGAAGATGAAGCGAAAGAAAAGACCTGATGTATTGGAAGGTGCTCCTCGACTATTTGCGCCCGAAAACGAACTAGGCGTGGTGTTTATATTTGCCCATTTGGCCAAGCGTTGGCGACTTCGAGTTGGGGAAATCAGTGCTGCCTTTCCAGATTGTATCGCATACCAGAAAGTGGCTGGCGGAGAAAAAGAACTCCGAATCGAATTCGAGTACAAATCACGGAATTTCAAGACTCATCGACACCCAGCAAAGAAGTGCGACTGGATCGTATGTTGGGAGCACAACTGGCCTGATGCACCAGAGAACCTAAATATTGTTGAACTCCGCCGAGAGTTTGGGCTCGGTTTCAACGTTTGGATTATGCCTGTCCAGCCAGACAATGCCAAAGATCTGAAGGCCCATAGTCGAGAACCTAAGTGGAGTGTGCCTGGGCAGACACACAAGGGTGATCTGGTATTATTCTATGTTACGAAACCGGAGATGTGCCTTAGATTCGTGTATCAAGCCGAAGATAGGGCGACCCTTCAAAAACCTGATTGGAGTAAAGCCGAAAGGGACTTAATGGCACCGATCCGGAAAATATGCGAGCTAAAGGCTCCAGTCTTCTATGAAGACCTGAAGCGGCATCGGATTCTCAAGACCTCCGGATTTGTGAGATCTCGAATGTTAGGCCGACACAATGCAATGGAGTATTGGCCCTATCTGTACGACACTATCGTCCGCCGGAATCCCTCAGCAAAAGGCAATTTGAGCAAATTCGCTCCCGAACAGTTGTGATTTCGATTTGAAGGAGGGGAGAAAGTTAGGGGACGTCCATGGGGGGGAGTTGGGAGACGTCCATTGGATTATAGGTTTACTTCGCCGGGTCGGACCAAGCTAATGTTTGAGGAGTATGGGGGAGAAGTTGGGGACGCCCTTTAGTTCTACAGTTTTGCTTGACGGCGCCGACGAAACTGAAGATGTGAAGGGGGTCCCTAAGGTTTCTCAATCGATATTTTTCCCGCAATTTGCTATTAGAATGACAAGGGCCAAACCGTTAAACTCAGCTGATGCAAACGTCAGTAGGCATCAACTGAGGAGACATTACCAGACTTATGAAGAAAACCGTCATTTGTCTTTTGCTTGGGTTGGCTGTTCTCATTGGGTACCGCCTACTTGTTGGCACTCCCAATATTCAAAATACAAATCCGTCTGGCGAAAATATCATTTGTTTTGGAGATAGCCTAACCTATGGAACGGGGGCGACTGGAGGGATGGACTATCCTTCCCAGCTGTCCAGCATGATTTCAGAACCTATCATCAACGCAGGTGTTCCAGGGGATACAACCGCCAGTGCCCTTGCCAGACTAGCCTCGATTCCCATGTTAGTTTTTTGACTTAACACCACGTGGCGTTATCCAAAAATGAGTTGCAGTTTTTTCCCTCCCAACCA
>JAFGFW010000194.1 GCA_016930875.1 Deltaproteobacteria bacterium
GTGAGTAATGACACGACATGTCTCCGCGTATACCAAAATTGAAAAGCTGTGTCCAGCAAAATTTAAGAGTTCACCGAATATTTACAAAAAAAGTCCACCTTTTTTAATGATATTCCCAACTTAATCCTTAGATACCCAAGTCTGAATGTGAGGATGGCATGCGGGGTGACCAACTGGCCAGACAGTGGCGTATTTTGCGGACCATTGAATCCCGAAGTCATGGGATCACTGTCGCGGAGCTTGGTGAACAGGAAGGCTGCCACACCCGCACGATCTGGCGTGATCTCGTAGCTATCCAGGCTGCCGGTAAATCAAATCCCCGACCACAAGAAGCTTTCTCAATAAGCCTGACATACATGAGTACAATGTCGCCAAAGCCCCACCTGGGAGAAAACCGAGCATGAATATATTCGGCCTACGTGACAGGCTAGTCAAAGACTACGCAAACTACGTCAAGAGTTTTATCCTGATCCAGGACGGACGTATTCGCAGACATGTCGAGGAAAACCTAGAGGATGGTCTCCTTTGGCCTGATCCTCTCATCCAGATGAATCCCTCCTTTGAGCCTGGCGAATGGATCGACGAACTTGTCCAACAAGATATTCTACACGAAGAGTGCAGCCGCATATTCAGAATCAAGCAGGACCCGCAAGAAGAGGGAAAGCCGCTACGTCTCCACCGACACCAGTCAGATGCAGTCAAAGCAGCCAAAACTGAAAATAACTATGTCCTGACAACCGGCACCGGTTCTGGGAAAAGTTTGGCCTACATAGTTCCTATCGTGGATCATGTGCTGCGTTTTGGGTCGGGAAATGGCATCCAGGCGATTATTGTCTACCCCATGAATGCTCTGTGTAACAGCCAGTATGGGGAACTTGAAAAATTCCTTTGCTACGGTTACCCGAAAGGAGCTGAACCGGTTCGTTTTGCCAGATACACAGGCCAGGAAAAAGATGAAGAAAGGCAGAAGATTATTGCAAGTCCCCCCGATATTCTGCTCACCAACTATGTGATGCTTGAGCTAATCCTCACCAGACCATACGAGAAAAACATCGTTGAAGCAGCTCAGGGTTTACGCTTCCTGGTCCTTGACGAGTTGCACACCTATCGCGGGAGACAGGGAGCAGACGTATCATTGCTGGTCCGGCGTGTGCGGGATGCCTGCAATGCAGCAAATGTTCACTGCATCGGCACTTCGGCTACTTTGGCTGGTCCGGGAACATATGAGGAGCAAAGGGTAGAAATCGCAAAAGTCGCTACAAAGCTGTTTGGAGACACAGTCAAGCCTGAGATGGTAATCGGTGAAACCTTGAAAAGAGCAACCCCTGAAGCAAATTTATCGGATCCTTCCTTTGTCAAGCAATTAAAGGAAAGGGTTTCAGATACAGAGCGCCACCCGCCGTCAGATTTTCCGAACTTCATTGGGGACCCCTTATCCATCTGGATTGAAGACACCTTCGGAATAACCACCGAGAAGGAATCGGGCAGGCTCATCAGAACCAGGCCCAAAAGCATTACAGGACGTGACGGCGCGGCCAAAAAGCTGAGTGAGTTGACCGAAGTGGATGAAACCCGCTGTATTAAAGCCATACAAGAAGGGCTACTGGCGGGGTATCAATGCTCACACCCTGACACAGGTTTTCCAGCTTTTGCTTTTCGTTTGCATCAGTTCATAAGCCGGGGGGACAATGTCTACGCTTCACTCGACCCTGCCGAATCCAGGTTTATTACGGTGTACGGCCAACAGTTTGTTCCAGGAGACCGCTCTCGCATCCTTCTGCCTGTTGTCTTCTGCCGGGAGTGCGGCCAGGAATACTATTGTGTGCGTGTCGAAAAAGACCCCGAAACCAACCAAAGAGTCTTTCAAGCCAGAGATCTTACTGATCGTTACCACGATGACGAGACCGAGGCCGGATTCCTTTATTACAATTGCGAAAAGCCGTGGCCGGAAACCATGGATGAGATTGTTGATCGAGTTCCAAGTGACTGGCTTGAGGAGCATAAGGGCTCCGTCCGGTTAAAGAGAGATCAAAAGAAGAACCTTCCCGAACGAGTACGAATCGGACCGGATGGGCGAGGTTCTGATGACGCAATTCCATACCACTATACTAGAGCCCCATTTCGTTTCTGTCTGAATTGCGGTGTGTCATACGGGGCTCGTCAGGTCTCAGACATCGGAAAATTGACAGCTCTTGGCACTGAAGGCCGGAGCACAGCTACGACCATTCTCAGCCTTTCTGCCGTCCGCCACCTAAAAAAAGAAAAAGAAGATACCCTTCCTGAAAAGGCAAGAAAACTACTGAGTTTTACAGACAATCGCCAAGACGCTTCTCTTCAGGCCGGCCACTTCAATGATTTCGTGGAAATAGGCCTCCTTCGTTCAGCCCTTTACAAAGCGGGAAAGGCTGCCGGGCCGGACGGCTTAAGTCACGATGAATTGACCCACACGGTTTTTGAAGCCTTTGACCTTCCGCTTCATTTGTATGCGGCCGATCCTGACGTTAAATTCCACGCAAAGGAGGAGACAAAAAAAGCCTTAAGAAACGTGATCGGTTACAGACTCTACCATGACTTGCGTCGTGGCTGGAGGGTCACTTCTCCAAACCTGGAACAGTGTGGACTTCTGGAAATTGGCTATCCCTCTTTGAAAGAGCTTTGCGAGGCTGAGGAGGAATGGAACAATTGCCATCCTGCCTTGCTTACAGCCACACCAGAAACCCGGTTTGCCGTTTGCAAGGTGCTACTTGACCTGATGAGAAGGGAGCTGGCCATTAAGGTGGACTATTTGAATCCCCAGTTTCAAGAAAGGATTCAGCAGCAGAGCTACCAGCGACTCATTCCCCCCTGGGCCATCGATGAAAAAGAAACCATAGTGGAAGCTGCAGTCTGTTACCCCCGTCCAAGAAGACGTAGAGATTACGGCGGGGATTTTTTCCTGTCTCCTCGCAGTCTGTTCGGCCAATATCTACGTCGTCCCGCCACCTTCCCGGATAATGATGAAAAACTTGGCCTCGATGCCACGCAAGAACTCATTTTACAGTTACTTAAGATACTTCGTGTGGCAGGGCTTGTCGAAGAGGTGACTCCTGCCAAAGAGAAAGACCAGGTGCCTGGGTATCAGATGCCGGGTGCTGCCATCCACTGGATAGCGGGAGACGGAACCAAACCATTTCACGACCCACTCAGAGTCCCTACCAAATCGGAAGCAGGCGGGAGAACAAATCCCTTCTTTGTGTCCTTCTATCAAGAGATCGCCTCTGAGGGTAAGGGGATTGAGGCCAGGGAGCATACGGCTCAGGTCCCCTATGAGCTCAGGGAAGAACGAGAAGAGGCCTTCAGGGAAGGAAGGCTCCCCATCCTATACTGCTCTCCCACCATGGAGCTGGGAATAGACATAGCTACCCTGAATGTAGTTAATATGAGAAATATTCCTCCCACCCCTGCTAACTATGCCCAGAGGAGCGGCCGGGCTGGCAGAAGCGGGCAGCCTGCTTTGGTCTTTTCTTATTGCACAACCGGCAGCCCTCACGATCAGTACTTCTTCAAGCGCCCTGAACGCATGGTTGCAGGCGCGGTTGCGCCTCCAAAGCTTGAGCTTGCAAATGAAGATTTGATCAAGGCCCATGTTCATGCCGTGCGCTTGGCAGCAGGTACGGGTCAATCTTTGGGAAGTTCCCTGAAAGATATTTTGGATGTCACCGGAGAAGAGCCCACACTCGCACTCCAACATTTAGTGCAAGATTTCTTCCAGAACGACAAGGCCAAGAAAGAAGCCCTTGATCGTTGTAAGCGTATCCTGGCAAGCATTGAAGATGATTTGACAGCCGCAGACTGGTACAGTGACGGATGGCTGGAAGAGGTTTTGAACAAAGTGGTTTTGAGTTTTGAGCAAGCCTGCGACCGCTGGCGTTCCCTTTACCGCTCAGCCGCCAAACAAAGGGACACCCAGCACAAGATTATCATGGATGCCTCCCGACCACTTGAACACAAAAAGGAGGCAAAGCGCCTCCGCCGTGAGGCTGAGGCACAACTGGACTTGCTCCTTGAGTTTCGTAGCGTCATCCAGTCGGATTTTTACAGCTACCGGTATTTTGCAAGCGAAGGCTTTCTCCCCGGATACAATTTTCCCAGACTTCCTCTTTCAGCCTACATTCCGGGACGGCGCCACCGCCAAGACGATTTCCTCTCACGCCCCCGGTTTCTTGCGATCTCCGAATTTGGGCCAAGAAGCATTGTGTATCATGAAGGCTCTCGCTACATCATCAACAAAGTGATCATGCCGGTAGGCGATCCAATAACCGGTGACGAGGAAGTCCTCACTACTTCCGCCAAGCTGTGTCCTGAATGCGGCTACCTTCACCCTATCTCGGACGGCAGTCAGGGCCTGGATCTCTGCGAATATTGTAAGCATCCACTCGAGGCGTCTCTCAGCCAGCTCTTTCGCCTCCAGAATGTCTCAACTAAACGCAGGGATCGGATCAACTGTGATGAAGAAGAACGCTTGCGGCTGGGCTACGAGATCAAGACAGGTGTTCGCTTTGCTTTACATGGAGGAAAGCCATCCTTCAGAACAGCCTCGCTGGAGCATTCTGCCAACGGTTCGCTATCCACTCTGACCTATGGCCACGCAGCCACCCTCTGGCGGATCAATCTCGGGTGGGCACGCCGCAGGATTAAGCAGCAATATGGTTTTGTTCTTGATATTGAAAGGGGCTACTGGGCAAGAAATGAACAAGGCGGTGAGGAAGATGAATCAGATCCTATGAGTGCAAAGACATCGAGGGTAGTGCCTTTTGTGGAGGACCATCGAAACTGTCTCCTCTTTCAACCTGCCAAGTCGTTAGATGAAAATCAGATGGCCTCCATTCAAGCAGCACTGAAGCGGGCCATCCAAACGTGTTACCAACTGGAGGATAATGAGCTGGCAGCAGAACCTTTGCCCAGCATGGAAAATCGAAAGGTTATTCTTTTTTACGAAGCAGCCGAAGGAGGAGCCGGTGTTTTGCGACAGCTCATCTCCGAGCCTGATGCCTTTGCCAACGTTGCCAGAGAAGCATTGGACGTGTGTCATTTTGATCCTGAAACCGGCGAAGATAGACACCGGGCTCCACGGGCCAGGGAGGATTGCGAGGCAGCCTGTTACGATTGTCTCATGACATATAGCAACCAGAGAGACCACACTATACTCGACCGCAGGGCCATTCAACAGATACTCCTTGATTACGCGACATCGAAGGTTTCAGCGTCACCCACAGAGGATCCCCGGGCCGAACATCTAAGAAAACTCATGAACCAGGCCGATTCAAAGCTTGAGAAAGACTGGCTTGATTTTCTGGAGGCACAAGATCTTCGCCTGCCCTCCAAGGCACAATATTTCATGGAAGCCTGCAAGACACGTCCTGATTTTTTCTACGAAGAGCACCTGGCAGTGATTTACGTGGACGGGCCTGTGCATGATTATCTGGAGCGGGCAAAGCGCGATGCCGAGCAGACTGATTGTCTGGAAGATTTGGGCTACACAGTCATCCGCTTTGGCCATCAAGAAGATTGGAACAAGATTATCGCCAAGTTTCCCCATGTTTTCGGAGCAAGAAAGGGCAGTTGATGTCAGACACATAGAAATAAATCTGACACGATAACAGGATAGATATGATGTAAATAAAAGAACAGATCACCAGGACAAAAAAATCATCCAGTCAATCCTGTTTATCCTGTCAAAAAGATAACCCAACTATTTCAGGACAAACCATGGACTTTGCAGTAGGATCACTGGTTCAAACACGTAGCCGGGAGTGGGTAGTGCTTCCTGACTCCCAGGAGGATCTTCTTGTTTTGCGTCCTCTTGGTGGCACGGACGATGAAGTTACCGGGATCTATCTCCCCCTGGAAAAGGTGAGGACAGCCACCTTCTCCCTTCCTGATCCTTCCCAAATTGGTGATTTTCGCTCGTGCCGTCTATTGAGAGATGCCATTCGCTTGGGATTTCGTTCAAGCAGCGGACCTTTCCGCTCATTTGCCAAAATAGGAGTTGATCCTCGGCCTTACCAGCTTGTTCCATTGCTGGTGGCCCTCAAGCTGGACCCAGTACGCATCCTTATTGCCGACGACGTAGGAATCGGAAAAACCATAGAGGCCGGTCTGGTGGCCCGAGAACTCCTCGACCGGGGGGAAGTCACGCGTCTGGCCGTGCTCTGTCCTCCGCACTTGGGAGAGCAGTGGCAAGCAGAGCTAAGCGACAAGTTCCACATCCAGGCCGAACTCGTGCTTCCCAGCACGGCCGCCAGGCTGGAGCGTCGTTGTGCTGTTGGGCAGTCTCTCTTTGATCTTTATCCCTATGTGGTTGTCTCCATGGACTACATAAAAACTGATCGCCGCCGCGACGAATTTATCAGGACCTGCCCGGAACTCGTCATAGTAGATGAGGCCCACACATGTGCTTATGCGCAACACCAACGCGGAAGCCGTCACCAACGAAATCGCCTTGTCAAAGGTCTTGCCCAGGATCCAAACCGCCACCTCATCCTGGTAACAGCCACGCCGCACAGTGGAAAAGAGGAGGCATTCCGATCGCTCCTTGCCTTTCTTGATCCCACATTCGGGAGTCTCCCGGAAAATGTGGCTGGACCCGAAAATGAGCCCCATCGGAGACGGCTCGCTGCCCATTTCGTCCAGCGCCGCCGGGCGGATATCCGCCACTACATGAAAACTGAAACTCCATTCCCCGCGCGGGAAGATGCAGAGGCGTCCTACACCCTGGGGGAAGGCTCGCCTTACAAGCGCCTTTTCGACAAGGTGTTCAAATACGCCAGGGAGACCGTGGCTGACCCAAAGGGTGGGGCCCACCGCCAGCGAGTCCGGTGGTGGTCGGCCCTGGCCTTGCTACGATCCCTGGCAAGCAGCCCGGCTGCCGCTGCGGCCACCCTACGCAACCGTGCTGCTGTTGCCGATACCGAAACGGTCGAAGAAGCAGACGAAATCGGCCGCCGAACCATCCTGGATATAGATATTGAAGATGCGGGAGAAGCAGAAGAACTCATCCCGGGGAGTGACCCTGGCGAAGAAGACGCCGAAGCAAAGCGCAATCGCCGGCTATTGCTCCAGATGGCCCGAGAGGCTGATGCTCTTGCCGGCAAGAAAGATGTGAAGCTCCAGAAAGCTATCCCTTTGATCAAGGATTTCATCAAAGACGGCCACCAACCCATTCTGTTTTGTCGCTTTATTCCCACGGCTGAATATGTTGCAGAGGCCCTTCGCAAAGCCCTGCCCAACGATGTGGCGGTAACTGCTGTCACCGGCACTTTGCCACCAGCCGAGCGGGAAGAGCGTGTGCTCCAGCTTGGTGAAAACCCCAAGCACGTCCTTGTTTGCACCGACTGTCTTAGTGAGGGAATCAACCTTCAGCAGCATTTTGATGCGGTCATGCACTACGATCTGAGCTGGAACCCAACCCGTCATGAGCAAAGAGAAGGCAGGGTGGATCGCTTTGGCCAACCCGAAGACAAAGTGCGGGTTCTGACCTACTACGGGTTGGATAATCAAATCGATGGTATTGTGTTGGACGTGCTTCTCCGAAAGCACAAAAAGATCCGAAGTTCTCTGGGCATATTTGTTCCGGTGCCGGGCGACACGAACATGGTAGTTGAGGCCATATTCGAGGGCCTCCTTCTCAGGGAGCAGGCTGGGAGCCGCCAGTTCTCGTTCGACTTCCTGCATGAGACCCGCGATGATCTTCACGCGAAGTGGGACGATGCCACAGCGCGAGAAAAACGTTCCCGCACAATGTTTGCCCAGGAATCCATCAAAGCTGATGAAGTGGCAAATGAACTTGAGGCGACTCGGACCGCCATTGGTTCCGGGGTTGATGTTAGCAACTTCGTTCAAGAGGCCTTGAGGGCACAGGGGGCGGTCATCACTTCCCGCAAAAATCGTTTCCACTTTGATATCTCCGAGGTTCCTAGGGCACTCAAGGAAACCCTACCAATTGGAGACAAAGACCGGTTTGAAGCGAGTTTCGAACTCCCAGTAAAAGAGGGTGTCCTTTACCTGAATCGGACGCACCCAGTGGTGGAGGCATTGGCTTCTTACGTGATGAATACTTCCCTTGATCCGTTGGTTGAGGGTGCAGCAAAACGCTGCGGAGTAATCCGCACACGCAAGGTAGAAAGGCGCACAACATTGCTCCTTGTGCGTTTTCGCTACCATATTATCACTCTCAAGGAAGGAGCAGAAACTCCTCTTCTTGCCGAAGAATGCCAGCTTTTGGGATTTTCAGGATCTCCCGAAAAAGCAAAGTGGTTGAATCAAGAAAGAGCTGAAGCCCTCCTTTTGAGCGAGCCGGATGCCAACATCAGCCCCGACTTGGCTTCTAATGCCATAACCAGGATCATTGACGGGTTTGATCACCTCAGGCCCAGGCTGGAAAAGGAGGCAAAAAGCCGGGCTGAGAGACTCCTCGATGCGCACCGCCGGGTTAGAATGGCCGCACGGCTTCGCGGCCTGCGATACAAGGTGGAGCCCCACCTTCCCCCGGATGTGTTGGGGATTTACGTATATCTTCCTGTGATCTGACAAGGAAACAAGTATGCGTCGGAGCCATCGAGAGATCTTTGCCACCATTAAGACAGAAGGAGCTCTGCTCCCCGTAGAAATCCTTCAACGGATTGCAAAAGGGGATCGGGATCTTGAGGGTCTTTCGCCTGAGTCATATCATCTTTCCAAGAACGAAAAGCTCAATGAGGTAATCAACCGGGCCTGGAACCGTTGTGAGGGTGCATGGCGTTCCTTCCAGGGTACAGCAGACATCCTTCCAGAATCCGATGCCGGCACTACAGTCACGAGGGAGCGCTGGCTTCTCATCCTCTTTCAAGAGCTGGGTTATGGCAGGCTTTTGACACAAAAAGCGCAGCACATCAACGGAAAGAGCTATCCCATTAGCCACGCCTGGCATCATACCCCGATTCACCTTATCAGCTTTCGACAGGACTTAGGAAGTCGCATACCAGGGGTTGCTGGCGCCGCCCGAATGAACCCCCACGGCATGGTTCAAGAGTTTCTCAATCGATCGGATGATCATCTCTGGGGCATCGTCTCAAACGGCCTGAGGCTCCGCCTTCTCAGAGATAATTTTAGCCTTACACGTCAGGCTTATGTGGAGTTCGACCTGGAGGCCATGATGTCAGGTGAAGTTTATTCCGACTTCATACTCCTTTACATGGTCCTTCACCAGTCACGTGTGGAGGCAGAAAGGCCAGAGCAGTGCTGGCTTGAGCGATGGAGCGACGAGGCCAAGCGTCGAGGCACCCGTGCCCTGGAGCAACTCAGAAGCGGGGTCCACCAGGCAATCCAAGCTTTCGGCCAAGGCTTTCTTGTCCATCCAGGCAATTCCAGCCTTCGCCAGGAACTTCAATCCGGTGTGTTGACTCCTCATGGACTCTACGAGCAACTCTTAAGGCTGGTTTATCGGTTGATCTTTCTTTTTGTTGCTGAAGATAGACATCTCCTTTTAGGTACAGATGCTCCGCCTGAAGCCCGAAGCCGTTATTTGGATCATTATTCTCTTACTCGTATCCGCCGCATTGCAGGACGTCTCAGGGGCACACAGCACGGAGACCTGTGGCAAGGTCTAAGAGTCACTTTTCAATGTCTGATAGACGGACAGTCGGCGTTGGGGCTATCTCCACTGGGAGGATTCCTCTTCTCACAAGATTCTCTTACCGGTCTGAATCCTTGCGAGCTTTCAAACGATGCCTTGCTCACAGGCGTGCGTCACTTGAGCTTTACCCAGGACAATCGAATGCTTCGACCGGTCGACTATCGCAATTTAGGAACAGAGGAATTGGGGAGTGTGTATGAGAGTCTCCTTGAACTTCATCCGGAAGTCAATGTTGCTGCTTCCACCTTTGAGCTCAAAGTCGCTGCCGGGTCAGAACGGAAAACCACTGGTTCATATTACACCCCATCCTCTCTCATTAGCTGTCTCCTTGACTCTGCACTGGCGTCGGTAATTGCCAGGAAGCTTAAGGAACCGGATTCCGAAAAGGCCCTCCTTGATCTCAAAGTAGTGGACCCCGCATGTGGCTCCGGTCATTTTCTCATTGCAGCCGCGCATCGCATAGGTAAACACTTAGCTATTATTCGCACAGGGGAAATTGAGCCTCCACCTGAGGAGCGGCGAAAAGCATTGCGGGATGTAGTCTCCCACTGCATTTATGGTGTGGATGTTAATCCATTGGCTGTGGAACTTTGTAAGGTGGCGCTCTGGATTGAGACTTTGGATCCTGGCCGCCCCTTGGGATTCTTGGATCACCGCATCAAGTGTGGCAATTCCCTCATAGGGGCAACCCCGGAATTACTGGAAAAGGGTATTCCCGATGATGCCTTCAAGCCGGTAGAGGGAGACGATAAGAAGGTTGCCACCGCTATACGAAAGAAAAACAGAGGAGAATGTCGGGGCCAACATGATCTTTTCGCGGGAGTAACAGCGGCTCCTGATTGGCAAGAGGCGGTTGAAGGCTTTCAGAAGTGGGGTAGTATGCCTGAAAATGCTTTTCATCAGGTGTGCGAGAAGGCCGCTCAATACGGAACCCTGCGAGAAAAGCCAGCCTATCAGCATGAAAAACAGATTGCCAATCTCTGGACCGCTGCTTTTTTCTGGCCGTTGAGCGATGATACAGTAACTACAGTACCAACAGAGGATATTTTTCGACGATTTCAAGGGGGAGGTTACCAGCTAAGAGAAGAAGCGCAGAAGCAGATGGAGGATTTGTCCTCCAAGCACGGCTTTTTTCACTGGCACCTTGAGTTTCCGGAGGTGTTCACAGAAGGTGGGGAAGGAGGCTTTGACTGTGTATTGGGGAACCCCCCTTGGGAACGCATCAAACTCCAGGAAAAGGAGTTCTTTGCCCAAGAAGACCCAGAAATTGCCACTGCGTCCAATGCTGCAGCTAGAAAAAAGCTCATTGCTCAACTTCCAGAAACCAACCCCAATCTATGGAAGGAATTTTGGGAGGCTAAGCGGGCTTCAGAGTGCGAAAGCAACTTCATGAGAGCGTCAAGTCGATACCCTCTGAGTGCTGTAGGCGATATCAACACCTACCAGATCTTCGCAGGCCTTGCGAGGGATCTCATTCAGAAGAATGGTCGGGCTGGAATTGTTGTGCCAAGCGGCATCGCTACGGATGATAGCAACAAGAAGTTCTTCGCTGATCTCACAGAAAAAGGAGCCTTGGTCAGCCTTTATGACTTTGAGAATCGAGAAGGCATTTTCCCTGCCGTTCACAGATCTTACAAGTTCTGCCTTCTTACAGTGGGCAGAACCGATGCAGCCCCGAACGGTACGGATTTCGCTTTTTTCCTCACAAATATTAGCCACATGAAGGAGGAAGATCGGCACTTTTTCCTGTCTGCCAAAGATATCTCTCTTCTCAATCCGAATACCCGTACCTGCCCGATCTTCCGAAGGAAGAGAGATGCAGAGATCACAAAGGACATCTACCGCCGGGTACCCGTGCTCATTAACGAAAGCAAAGGGGAAGATGGGAATCCTTGGGGCATAAGCTTTCTTCGCATGTTTGACATGACAAATGATTCCCATCTGTTTGGAACACGGGAACAATTGGAGGCGGACCACTGCGAACTGAGAGGTAACATTTTTGCTGGTGCTGATGGACGACTTCTTCCCCTCTATGAAGCTAAGATGATCCACCAATTCGATCATCGATATTCATCAATGGTTGGTAAGGATATTGCTTCTATGAGCGGTGTTCCTGCCGAGCTTTCTTCAGACGTCGAGCATGCTGATCCGCATTATATGGTCTTGCCAAGGCATTGGGTTCCTGAGGGAGAAATGAAGACGAGGCTTCTTACAGCTTGCCCGGAGGATTGCTATCCAATAGTTTTCAGGGATGTCTGTCGCTCGACGGATATTCGAACATTCATAGCATGTATGATTCCAAAGAATATCGCGGTTGCCAATTCCCTGCCGGTATTGATAGCCTCTAATGCTAATCCGTTGGAGGCTTGCCTTTTGTTGGCTAACTTCTGTTCGATCCCTTTCGATTTCATTGCACGTCTTAAGGTCGGAGGTATCCACTTGAACTTCTTTATCGTTCGTCAACTTCCGTGCCCTCGACCACTAGACCTTCAGGAATGGCGCCTGGAAGTTGGTCTACGAGTCCTTGAACTGACATATACTTCCACCGACATGGGAACGTTAGCTCAGAATTTGTGGAACAGCATTTATTCTTCCGATGGGAAACCGAGGCCACTTCTTGACCCCTTCAAATGGGACGAGGAACGGCGATTTAAAATTCGTTGCGAGCTTGATGCTATGTTCTTCCATATTTACGGGATTGAACGTGATAACGTGGATTACATTATGGAGACTTTCCCCATTATGAAACGGAAGGATGAGCAGAAATATGGTGAATACCGAACCAAACGGGTAATTCTTGAGTGCTACAATGCCATGGCAGAAGCCATGAAAACCGGTCGGCCTTACCAGACAATCCTCGATCCACCTGCAGCGGATCCCAGCCTTGCTCATCCACCACCCGAAGACGTCACACGTGGTGTCATGATCGATACGGCATTTCCTCGGACTGATGCTGAAAGACTCCTTTGCGCAGCAACACTCGAACTCATCCGTACCGTCGGGGACATGCCGAGCGAGGCGTACCTCGATGCCCTCTATCTCGCTACTCATCCCGAGCACTGTGAAGTGTTTCTCCCAGATGCGGAAAAACCTAAATACAGGCGCGCTATGAAAAAGGCACCCCAATCGCTATTCTTGCCCGAAGGGCAGCGGATGAATTGGCTGCGAGTTCGAGATTACTTGGAAGTGGCTGGAGCAATCAAGATCGCTGATCGCCGAGGAGATCAACGCCTGTCAGGAGGACCGCACTGCATGGAAATCCGAAATACGCTTCCCCATGGTGTGGCCCCGATTATTCCCTTTGCAGTTAAGGCCGCCGAAGTGCTACGGGCCGCCAAGACTGACGCTCAGACTAGGGCACGGGTATCCGATAATGTGTTTAATCAAATTCGCCGCCAAATTTCGCAAGAGTGGCTGATGTCTGCGTAAGTAGGAAAAAGTGGCATGATGCCCAACACGCATCTCAAATTATCGCTTAAACGGACAGACCCAGGTTTATGGTTAAGTCGAGTCATTCTCTTGGCATCGACAAAACCTCTTCAGCCAATTCGCGAAATTTCTCTTCACTGTGGACTTAACATTATCTGGGGCATGGATGAAGACGGCGGCGCTGAAGATCGGATTGTTGTTGCTGGGCACGGTGTTGGCAAGACAACTTTCTGTCGGTTGCTACGATATTGTTTGGGTGAAGCGACATTTGGCACGAAAAGGGCTCGTGAGCAGATTCGACTCGCATTTCCGCAGGGCTACGTTGGCGCAGAGATTCATCTTCAGGGCGGACAATGGGCGGTCGCACGTCCAATTGGGACCGGTAGGTTATCATATGCTGCTAAGGATGTAACAGTTGAAGAACTATTGGACAATCGTCCTGGCTCAGACTCGTACCACAAGTTCAGAGATGTGATAGAAGATGCCATACTGGGTGACTTGGCCAAGAGGACGGTGGCAGGATCAAAGCACACGATCAGGTGGGAACATCTTCTTGCTTGGTGTACTCGCGACCAAGAAGCTCGTTTCCAGAGTATATGGCAGTGGCGTTCGCCAAGGAGCGAGTCTGAAACCCCTGCTTTCGAGAGACCTAAGGCTGATAGCCTCTATGTTATGCGTGCAGTTTTTGGGCTGTTGACCGGTGAAGAAGTCAATCTCACAGAGCGCTTGGCAACTGTACAGCAAGAGATTGCCGAGACGGAAAGGAATATTGTCGAGCGTCAAAAGGAACCCGAATACTGGTCACGCCATTATGCCAAAAGGCTCAAGGGTCTTCTTGGCATCGATCAAACTGAAGATATTCGCTTAGCGCAAAATGGTCTATTCGGTTTGTCCAATAGAATTTCGATAGAAAAAGACCGGCTCACAAAGGAAGCTGACGCTTTTTATAGCGAAATCACGGATCTCGATGAGAAGATATCCGAAATTTCTGCGGGAATCCAAGCGGTTGAGAAAGAATTGACCCTGCTGACCAGCTTGTTGGGGACTACTCAAGCAGGGCTGAATGAACTCGAGGCAGGTGTCATTGACAAACAGCGTGAACGCAAAGAATTGAAGGGATTTGACACTGAAATCTGCACGTATGGCAAGGTGTTCCTTAGGGACTGCGAGTACATACGCAGACGAATAAATCTACTTACTTTATCCGAAGCTGTCGACAGCAAGCATGCGGAA
Source organism: Deltaproteobacteria bacterium (assembly GCA_016930875.1). Taxonomy (NCBI): domain Bacteria; kingdom Pseudomonadati; phylum Myxococcota; class Myxococcia; species Deltaproteobacteria bacterium. Next base: position 14,315 of record JAFGFW010000194.1, read on the forward strand.
AAAGTTATGGTTGAACGAGAAAAGGCAATATTGGAACTCAGAAATGACATAAGTCAACAAGAAAGTGTGGTTGCAGAATTACGACAACAGCGCCAAGAACTATTGGAGGAAAGAAGGAAGCTGCAAGATCAACGTGAATTGATCATGGGACAGAAGCAAGAGCTACTGGCAACATTCGAGGAGTTGGAATCATGGACCGATCTATTGGATGGAAAGCGAGTGGATACGGTGCAGTTCGACCTCCAACGTAAGCTGAATTTATTGAATGAAGAGAAGGGGGGAGTCCAGGCACAATTGGCGGATTTACTTAAATCACACAGCGAACACATCGAAGAGTTGCGTCGAGTATTCGATGACACAGTCAAAGAAGCTCTATCCAAGGACTACAGTGGAATGGTCACGTTTGACCGCGGCGAACTTAACTTCCAGATTACTTACGGCGAGACTCTAGCAGGAGAAGCCATAGACACGCTAACGATTTTGTTAGGCGATATGAGTGCCGTTATTCTTGGGATGTGCGGTAGGGGCCACCATCCAGGATTCTTGGTGCATGACAGCCCCCGAGAAGCTGACTTAGGTGTTCGAGTTTATCACGGTTTTCTACGTTTTGTGGCAGAGTTGCATTCTCGTTGTGGTGGGGCAAATCAAGCACCATTTCAGTACATTGTTACGACCACAACAACCCCTCCGGAGGAGTTGCAAGCGCAGGAATTTGTGCGAGTGAAACTTGATGCCCGTAGCGAGGCCGGGCTGCTATTTCGAAAGCGCATTGGCGTCACGAGTCCAGGACACGGGGATAGTCGCCAATTGCTTCTCAGCGATTTAACAAATTCGGGCTAAGAGGAAATCTTGAAAGGGATAGGGGCGCTCGCAGGTACTGCAAGTTGCATTGATTTTAGCTCTCGGCCAGCTTTGGGGGTTGGCCCAGACCTCGGTCCGAGAAACGAACGAGGGGCTCATGATGTAAGTGACAAATATTGATAGCCTTGCAAAACCTACAAGAAATACAGTGAATATTCCACCAAAACTATGATTATCGAATGCTTCGATGCCATAGCAGAGGCTATAAAGACCGGTCGGCCTTACACGATGCTTGATCGACAACCAGTCGATCCACAAGTAGCTCATGAGGCAAACGATGGTGTAAGCTTGAAGGATGGAGTTGTTAAATGAAGTTGAGGGAAATAAAAATCAGAAATTTTCGCTGTCTCGTAGACGTAACCATTCCTATATCAGATACCACCGTCCTGGTAGGCGAAAATAACTCTGGCAAGACGGCTCTGCTCGAAGCATTGAGGATTGCATTGGCTCGGAGAACAGCGGGCCGAGGAACTCCCTTTAACGAATACGACTATCATATGGTCAAAGCTGGTGACTCTCCTCAAGCGAGTCAAGGCATTGTCATCGAGTTGTGGTTTCGAGAGGATTCCCCTGATGAGTGGCCTGACTCTTTGGTGCAAGCTCTTACTGATATCATCCCAATGGACCCCGAGATGGATTTGGATTCCATTGGGTTGCGACTATCGAGCAAATACGATGAGACTACAAAAGAATTTGTCACTAAATGGGAATTTCTCGCACTGGATGGGCAGCCGTTAGGAGGGAGAGGTGCAAGCCCTGGCAACCTTGCAAAATTTCTCTCATATATTCGTTTCTTTTATTTGTCCTCACTTCGTGATTCTGGAAATGAGTTTTCTCCGCGGTCCCAGTTCTGGGGACCTATTCTCCGGGACCTAAGAATAAGCGAGGAACAAACAAAAGCTCTCAGCGAGGAGCTAACGAAGCTCAATGAAGAGTTGCTGAAAGGGGACCCAAGACTTGAACAGGTAAGAGTCACTTTGGAGAAGGTCCAAGAAATTATGGAGCTGGGAGCCGGGCAAAGAACTTCAATCCAAGCATTGCCTCTTAAGCCTTGGGACTTGATGTCGAAAGCTGAGGTAGTCATCAAAACCCGGGGAGGCGAAATTGACTTTCCGCTTGCGCGTCACGGACAGGGTATGCAAAGCTTGGCTGTTCTCTTCCTTTTTCAAGCTTATATTGAAGTACTTCTCAAACCGACTTTCCAGCCAGAAACAGAGGGTATCCTGGCTTTAGAGGAGCCAGAGGCTCATCTCCATCCCCATGCGACTCGTGCTCTTGCTGCTAATTTAGACGAGCTTCAAACCCAGAAAATTGTCTCAAGCCATTCGCCTTATTTCATTCAGGAAGTCCCATTCACACACATTCGGATGTTTCGTCGTGATGGCCCATCGACCAAAGTCCTTTATGTGAGGCGGTTCTTTGTCGCTAAGGTGCCAGAAACACAAGAACTATCTAATTTCTGTGCGAACAACTCAAGCAAATTTAACTATCACAAGGGCACTCTTTCCGTGAAGGGGAGAATGGAACAGGGTGAATACCGCGCTTTGCTTAGAATTTACCCACGTCAACAAGAGGTTCATGCTGAACTCAAGCGCCTTAAGGAAGAATCTCAACTGTATCTCAGCGACAGTGACCTCACAGACCTTGATACTTTTGCTAAGCGCATTCGTGGAGAGGTTCTTTTTGCACGTGCATGGCTCCTGTGCGAGGGCCAGAGTGAATATTTGCTGTTTCGGTATTTTGCGGAATTATTGGGAAAACCATTGGATCAGGCAGGGGTAACGGTGATCGATTTTCAGAACAATGGATCACCAGGAGCATTTGTGGGCCTATCCCTAGCTTTTCAAATTCCGTGGATTATGGTCTGTGACAATGATGACGAGGGGAGGAGGTTTGTCGGGCAAGTTAAGGATCGTGGGTTGACCGATCAAAAAATTGAAGAGATTGTCCGACCGCTGCCAGGAGAAGGTGTAGATTTGGAGGATTTTCTTATCAGGAATGGATTCGTCCCAGAATATGCTGAGATCCTTGCTGAGCGAAACGTTTGTCTGAGTAAGAAAGAAGGTGAAGAAGGGTTTGAAGATGAACTTGCCAAAACGATAAGGAAAGATAAGATAGGATACACTCGTGCGCTGATTGAAAAACTTCGATCAGACAAGGCAGATAAATCAAGAGTCCCCCAATTTTTTGCCGTGGCAATCAAAGACGTAATTGCAAAGGTGGCATAACGTGAGCACCAGAGAATTTATTTCAGCACGGGAAGAGTTAAGCCCTATTCAGAAAAAGGCTGCGGAATGGGATAACACCCCTCTCCTAGTGTTGGCAGGTCCAGGCTCGGGGAAGACAAGAGTCCTTACTTGTCGAATAGCGCGCATTCTTGATTCTAGTCGTGATAAGAATTTTCGCGTTCTCGGTCTAACATTTACCAATAAGGCGGCAGACGAGATGAGGAGCCGCGTAGCTAACTTTGTTCCTGGGCAGGAAGGGCGCCTTTTCTTGGGAACTTTTCATTCATTTTGTGCGGATGTTTTGCGCCAACATGGAACACATTTGAACATCAACCCCAATTTTCATATATATTCGCAGAACATTGACCTGGACGCTGTATTGAACGATGCAGTGGAAAAAGTCAAGGAGACTTCCGATGTGGTGAGTGATCTCGACAAGAAAACACTGCCAGTTATCAGTAGACTGAAGTCACAACTCATCTTTCCCGAGCATTGCCGTGAGGTATTTAGAGATCCGGAGTTCGGAGAACGAATGGGCGTCGTTTATCCAGCCTATGAAGCGGAGCTATCCAATCGGAATGCTCTTGACTTCAACTCCTTGATCTTCAAAGTGTATCAATTGTTCACAACTTTCCCCGCTTTTGCTAAACGCTATCGAACCGTGTATCCCTATATATGCATAGATGAGTTCCAAGATACGAATCATGCTCAATATAGTCTCATCCGTGCTCTCACTGGGGATCAACACAGGAACCTATTCGTTGTTGCTGACGATGATCAGATTATCTACCAATGGAACGGGGCTAGCCACAAGCGCATTGTGGAATTTAAGAATGATTATTCACCAATGGTTATGCAGTTACCTATGAACTATAGGTGTCCACCTGAGATTGTCGAGTTAGCTAATAATCTTATCAGGCACAACTTTTTGAGAACGACCGACAAGGAGCCGCTTAAGGCATTTTGGCCTAGTCCTGGCAAAGATACAGTGCGGTTGCTTCCAAGTTTTCCCGACTTTGATGCCGAAACATACGGAATAGCCGAGGACGTCAAAAGGCATCATTATGATCACCTTGGTTCGGTCGTCATCTTGGGACGAAACCGTAAGCTACTTGAAGGTGCTGAAAATGCGCTGCGAACAGAAGGAATACCTGCTGCAATCTCTCGACGAAAGGATGAATTTGAAAGTACCCCATTCGTGTGGCTTCACTCCACCTTACGTCTTGCCAATGATAGACAAAATCTTAGTCACCTGGAAGCTGTATGTGGTACCTTTGCTCAACTAACGGGCGTAGGAGTTGATCCCGAAGAAGTCGTCGTTCGCGCCCAAGAGTCGGGCCTTGGCTACTTGCAGCACTGGATTAAGCTTGTGCGTCAAGAGACTCCGAGTGTCTCGGTAAAAGAAATAATTAATCAGACATCCCAAAGCTTGGTGGTAGGCAGGGACTTCCGCGCCTTCAGCAGATTTGCGCTCGATTGGTTTAGCAAACTAGCACAAACGCAGGATGAAGCCGACAGTGATCCAATCATCGAAGTATTTACTCGGTATGAGGAGGAGCGTTTTGTATGGGAAGAATTGATGAGAGAAATAACACTGTCTTTAGGTGACGAAATAACCTTGGAGGCGTTCCTCCAGGAACTCCAGATGCATTCAAAGGAGCCGCCCCCGAAGCCGAATACAGTAATTCTCATGACAATCCATGGTGCAAAGGGCAAAGAATTTGATTACGTTTATCTAATTGGACTTGTTGAAGATGAGTTGCCATCCTTCCAGAGTAAGAAAAAAGGCGACGATAGCCCGGAGATGGAGGAAGAACGACGTAACTGTTTCGTCGCAATTACTAGAGCCATCAAAACTATAACGCTTAGTTACGCAAGAAGATATAGGGGTTGGCCAAAGGAACCATCCAGATTCCTTTTTGAGATGGGATTGTTGTAAGGCCAAACTCTTGAAATTCAGGGGGCAGGTCTCAACTTTCCACATAAATCTTGTTGAGATCTGAGCCCTCCGTGACTTCTGAGATAGAAAGAAGACTGGAGAGTGCTTATGGCAAAGAGAGAGCACCTTAGCCTGATCAAACAAGGTGTAAGTGTCTGGAATAAATGGAGGGAAGATAACCCGAGGGAAAAGCCTGACCTAAGTGGAGCGGACCTCGTTGGGGCAAAACTCAATGAGGTGAACCTTAGTAAGGCAAACCTCCAATGGGCGGATTTCAATATGGCTGACCTCAGGGCGGCATATCTCCGTGACGCGGACCTTTTTATGGCAAACCTAATGACCGCGGACCTCACGGAGGCGGACCTTACCGAGGCAAGCCTCATGCAGGCGGACCTTTATGGTGCAGACCTCAGTAAGGCGAACCTGAGTGGAGCGGACCTCAGTTCCGCGGTACTCTGGGGGACAAACCTCCGTGAAGCGAACCTCAGCGAAACTGAGGTGGGAGAGAGCATATTCGCAGACATGGACCTCAGTGTGGTTAAACTTGATAATGTTAAACATACTTATCCTTCAACGATAGGTATCGACACCGTCTATCAGTCCAAGGGTAAAATACCTGAAGTTTTCCTTCGCGGAGCTGGCATCCCAGACACCTTTATCGACCACATCGTTGCGATAGCCAAACAACCTGACCAGTTCTATTCTTGCTTTATTAGCTATTCCAGCAAGGACGAGGACTTCGCTAAGCGGCTATACGGCGACCTACAGAGCGAAGGCATTCGCTGCTGGTTTGCGCCGGAAGACATGAAGATTGGGGATAGAATTAGGCAGGCTATTGATCAGTCTATTCGGTTGCACGACAAGCTACTGCTGGTACTTTCCAAACACTCGATTGGCAGTGAGTGGGTGGAAAAAGAGGTGGAGACAGCGTTTGAGGAGGAACGGAAGCGGAAAAAAACAGTGCTTTTTCCGGTCCGCGTGGACTCGACCGTGATGGATACTGATCAGACTTGGGCAGCTGATATTCGGCGTACCCGACACATTGGTGAGTTCACTCAGTGGAAGAACCACGAGGCCTATCAGAAGGCGCTTAACCGACTACTCCGCGATCTCAAAGAATATGATATGCACAAATGAGCAACGTATCAAGTGAATAAGGTGAGGGAAGATCCGGCATGTTATTGACTACGCTGAACAAGCCTGATGTAAAGACGTTCAAGGAAGCGTCCATGGGCGGGAGATTTGGAAGATATGGCGATGCCAAGCGCGAGGCGCAGATCCCGAAAAACTGGCCTAAGAGGAAAAGCCGTCCTTGACCAATTATGCACGCTCTGCACGAACCCGGTTAGGCGGTTGAAGTATCAAGAGGATTCGGAAGCTCTTGGGGACAAGATGCAGGCTATCATAGATTACAACGAGGATGATTGCCTGACGATGAGACTGGTGAAGGATTGGTTACAAGAAAGAACTGTTACATAACAGATCAATGATCAACATTCCACACAATTTTCCAAGCTTGCGTAATGGGCCTCGGAAGCCTGTCCTAATTTGTGGTTCGGGGATGTCTAACAGACTTGCTCCTTCGTTGGCCGATGTAAAAGAGCAATGTGTTGACGCGGAAAGAAAGCTTAACTGCTCAATTCCAAGAAATGATGGTGGCTCAGATAAGCCTGAATATCTTTATGAGTGGGCAGAACAAATTTATCAACAATTGCAGGATCGGCAAGAACCACACGCCAAACTCAAAATAGCCAAGGCTCTCGGGCTTCTTGATAATATAGCTTGGCTTGGCAAGGTTGAAGTGCCTCTTCGAGGAAATTGGCCTAGGCACAGAGTCATTGCTAGATTTGCCAGAGAAAAGAGATGGCATGCGATATGGTCACTAAACTGGGACTGCCTGCTGGAGGTTGGATTAGAAAGCGTCGGCTTCGATGAGAGCCCAACTCTGATCCAACAGCCTTGGCCCACAACCTATGTGACGTACATTACCGCGGAGGATGCAAAAGCCAGCGCTGATGACAATATGGTTACTGTTTATAAGCCCCACGGCTGCGTGAAAGCGCTCATAACAGCCCAAGAAGAATATAACAAAGGGAATCATGAACAAGCTAAATCACTTGCCGAACGTTTCGTAATTACCAAACCAGAATTAGAGGAATTAGAGCCAAAATTCCAAAATTCCACAGGTAGATCCTTGTATTTCCGTTTGCACAGTCACTTAGAATCCTGCCCCTTGGTGAGCATCGGTTGGAGTGTTTCTGAGGATTATTTGGTTGATCTTGCTAGCCTCGATTCCCATGTTAGTTTTTTGACTTAACACCACGTGGCGTTATCCAAAAATGAGTTGCAGTTTTTTCCCTCCCAACCA
>JAFGFW010000195.1 GCA_016930875.1 Deltaproteobacteria bacterium
CCTGGTGTTCTTTGGTGACCGTAAGAGATAAGCCGTTTCTTCAAGGGCTTCATAGTCCTCAAGTGACATAATGACCACAGAGTTAGAGGTTTTACGTGTTACGATTACCGGCGCGCGGTCTTGACATACTTTTTCCATTGTTTTCGCAAGGTTTTGCCTGGCGGCTGTATAGGTTATAGCTTCCATAAAGCACCTCCTGTACAAATTATTGTACATATAAAAATGCTGTTGTCAAGCGCGTATTTGGAGCCCCAACAAGCCATGGGTTCGGCGCACCAAGAGAGTCGATGATGTATTCGGCAGGTTGCACAAGCCGGGAAGGAAGCCCGTTTCCATTGAGAAGATGTACGCTGGGATAAGGCGGAAAATGCAGGCGAGTCTTGGATACTAACGGTCTGGTGGGCTTATACTAATACCCATTTTGGGCTTTGAGGCACAATCAGAAATTCTGATCTTTGTATCTTCGGCCCGAGAAACCAAAATGGACGTTTCGGATTTTTTGATCGCCCAATCTGCGGGATTTTCGGGCCTTGAATGTGTGCTCACATTTGATAAACGGACCGCAGCCTTTGGGCTTCTTAAGCTGCTCGGATAGCGTAACCGTGAAGGGAGCAAGTTGCAAGGCAGCAGTCAAGTCCAGGTTGCACGCAGGGGATGGGGATTGCTTAGAGGATCTATTCCTCCACCTTTGTTTTCCTATGCTGCATATAGGCATCCCGGACGGCCTCGTAGGGATCAATGGCTGCCTTTTTAAGAGACTCGTAATCACCAGTCCGAAAGGAGGTCTGGTTTAGCTTATCTTCGCCACTTATTCCCGCGGAGACTCCAATGGGCAGATAGCTGACAGGATTCATGAATAGATCTCCAACACTTCCCGCGGTATCGCGCAGAGTCGAGGGACCCAGGATGGGCCACACGATGTAGAACCCATCTCCCACCCCGTAAGTAGCTAAGGTCTGTCCCATGTCCTCGTCGTGGAGATCAAGCTCGGGGTAGTTCTTGGCAGGATCTCCAAAACCAAGGACGCCAACGGTGCTGTTGAGACAAAACCGGACAAATTCCACCTGAGCCTCATGCCCTTTTCCTTGAAGAATGCAGCCGGTCATCCGGATGGGGGTAGCGAGGTTAGTAAAAAAATTTTGCACACCGCTCCTGACCGGTCCGGGTAACACTGCTTTGTATCCTGTGGACACGGGCTTTAGAAACCAGAAGTAAAGCTTATCGTTGAATTGAAACATGAGCCGGTTCCATGGAGCCAGCGGGTCTGCCACGTTTATGACCTCCTCTTCGGTCTCTTCGTCCAAAAAATCGAGGTCGTCATCCATGAACTCTGCTCCCACCGTCCCTTGGTCCAATGGGGTTTGGTCATTATCTGCCGCATTTTTTTCGGTCCTTTCATCCGAGAGCGCAACATCGTCTTGTGGAACTCCAACGTTCACCGCATCGTCCATGTCCGACGGCGCCTGGTCGTTTGTGGAGAGGGTCGTTTGCGGGTTTTGTGCTACAGGGGCAGAGGATGACGTCTCTGAAGGACGATGGGCGCACCCGGCTGAACAGAAAACAAGAACAAAGAAACTCCACGTCAAGTATTTCACGGCTTTTGCTCCTTTGATTGTGTGATGTTACAAAACAGACAAGATGGTTGCCACGCCTTTTGCGTTTGGGCTGCGGCGACATCAGTGTGCCTCTGGCGCTTCTGATTCATATATTCGAGTGTGAGGTATAATGCTACATGAGTTATCGGCACAAGCCGTCGATGGCTGAACAAAAAAATCGCGAATGCTCTTTTTGGCCGAGAAGAGCATTTCAGGCGAAGATGCGTCGTTCGTTTCGCGGAGTGCGGGGGATATTATCCGGAGTTATTGAGAACTTGCCAGACTGGCGTGGATCAGGGTCAGCAATGGGGGCGCGGCAGCGCTTCCAGGCCGGCCTGGTCCGAGACAGCGTTGCCTTCTTTCTGCTGTTCGATCTTTTTTTTCAGCCTTTCAATAAGGTGAGACGCAGATTTTGACAACAGGATTTTGTTGAATTGAGTTCTGTAGTTTTTCACCAGGCTTACACCTTCGATGTTCACGTCGTAGACCTTCCAGACGCCGTCACGTAGCTTCATGCCATAATTTACCGGAATCTCAAGAGTCTCTCTAACTATCTTTGTTTTGACCAGGGCCTTGGAATCCGTAACCATTTCTTCCTTTACGTAGACGACCTTTTCTTCCTGGTAATCCTTTTGTATCTTATCAATATAGGTGTTTCCGAGAAACTCCGCAAAGACCTGCGTGAATTCCTTTCTTTCCTGCGGGGTAAAACCCCTCCAATTGCGGGCCAGGGTCCGTTTGGCCATCTCCGTAAAGTCGAAAAGCTTGAAGATGATTTCCCAGATCTTTTCCCGCTCCACATCCCTTTTAGCGGAGTCTTGATACTGGGGGTCGTTCAGGACACTGATGATGCTATCGATGGGCCCGCGAAGCGCATCAAGCGGCTGGGCGCTTTGGGCCAAAGAGGGCATTCCGATTAGTAGCACAACAAGAACAGGGATGATCTTTTTCATGGCCTTTTCCTTTCATAATAGAATCACTACTTCTTACACACCGCCGAAAACGTATTTGCTGATCAGTTCCTCCAAATCCATGGCCGACTCGGTCTCTGTGATCAGGTCTCCTGGCTTGAGAATCTCGTCTGAGCCTCCCGGTGTGATCTTGACATACTTATCCCCTATCAGCCCCGAGGTTTTCACCGAAGCGATCACGTCGTCCGTCAAGACCACATCTTTTCGGATTTTCATCTTGACCCGAGCCACGAGTCTTTCCTGCTCCAGGGAAATGGAATCGACCTGGCCGATTTGCACACCGGCCATCTCCACGCAGGCCCCTGCAGTGAGACCTGACACCGACTGGAACTGCGCGTAGATCGGATAATGATTGTCTCCTATCCAGTCCATCCTCCCGAGCTTAATAGTCAAGTATCCCACGCAGATGATTCCAATAATCACGAAGATGCCTACTGCCGTTTCCACGGACGTCTTTTTCATGGTTCCTCCGACGAATCAACTGATACGGAATTCATAGATCGTGTTCTTCCTCGATTCTGCGCTGACAATAACCTGTTCTATGGGGTCATTTTCCTGCGCTTCAGCAAAGCCTGCGCTGACCGCAAAACAAAATCCAGGATAGGGTTTCATCTCAAGCATTTCCTCTGTCTTCAGCTCGTTGGCCAGCTTGACACAGGTCAAGTGAGCTTGCTCCTTATCGCTATTGGGAAGGACCGCAATGATCTTGTTAAGGCCGTACCGGGAACAGATATCGGAAATTCGAAGACGTTTGCGCAGTTCTTCGGCAAAGTTTCTGAGCAGAGTCTGTCCCGTTGCATAGCCTGCCTTTTCGTTGATATCGTCCAAATTTTCCAGTGTTAAGATGATTAGGGAAAAGGCCGTCTGGTGGCGTTTGAGCCGGGCCATCTCTTCCCGGAATCTTTGCTCTCCTTGTGGCTGGGGGGCCATGCCGGTGAGGACGTCGTGACGGCTTTCCAGGCCTTGGACGAACTGCTGCACCTCAGGGTCAGAAACCTGTTGGATCTCTTTGGGAGTCCCCTCAAAAAGGATCCTGCCTGCTTCCAACATGGCAATGCGTTGCGAGATATAGAAGACGTCCGGTATCTCGTGGCTGACTACCACCCCGGTGAATCCGAACTTCTTCTGGTAGTCAGAGATCATACTGTGCACAGCGTTTTTGCGGATCGGATCTAGGCCGGTAGTGGGTTCGTCAAAGAGGACGGTCTCCGGGTCTGTAACGAGGGCCCTTGCCAGCGCCACTCTTTTTTTCATCCCACCTGAAAGCTGGGAGGGGTATTTCTCGTCGATCTTGTGCAGATCAAGCCTGCTCATCATGTCTTGCACAAGCCTTCGGATTTCTCCTTCCGGCAACTTAGTTCTTTCCTTCAAGGGGAGGGCAACGTTGTCAAAGACGGTCATAGAGTCGAAAAGAGCCGTGTTTTGAAACATGTAGCTGAATTTTCTTTTAATAGCCCTTCGTTCTTCCTTGTTCATGGCCGAAAGTGGTTGACCACTAAACAGCACCTGGCCGGAATCAGGCTCGATAAGGCCTATGATATGCTTCAGCAGCACACTCTTGCCCACCCCGCTTTTGCCAATAATAGTGGTGACCTCCCCCTGGTAGATGCTCAGATTTGCGCCTTCCAGGATGGCTTGTTCCCCGAACTTCTTGGAGACGTTTTTGAACTCTATGAGCGGCTGTGTCATGATCCCTACAACAAAAAGGATGTAAGCACGTAGTCAACAATCAGGACAAGGACGCAGGAGATAACCACGGCCGAAGTGGTCGAAAGGCTGACGCCCTTGGCTCCGAATCCTTGAGCACGAGTGTGGGTAAAGAAACCCTGAAAGCAGCAGACAGTGGCAACAACGGTTGCAAATGCAATCGACTTGATGAATCCCCCTACAATATCTTCCATGAGTACGCTGGATTCGACCCGCGAGAAATAGACGCCGGGGTTGATGCCAAGGAGGCACGAGCCTGTCACATAGCCTCCGAAAATACCCACCACGTCAAAAAGGGCGGTGAGGAGGGGAAAGCTGATCAGGGCCGCGGCGATTCTGGGACTCACCAGGAACCTTATTGGGCTGATGTCCATGGTTTCAAGGGCATCGATTTCTTCGGAAATCCGCATAATTCCAATCTCCGCGGCAATTGCTGAGCCTGCCCGCCCGATAACCATGATGGCCGTCATTACGGGGCCGAGCTCCCGGACCAGAGATAAAGCCACTGCCGCGCCCAGCAGACCCTCGGACCCAAATTTCACCAGCGTGTAGTAGCCCTGAAGGCCAAGGACCATGCCCGTGAAGGCCGCAGTCAGGGAAACAACAAAGACCGACTTCATCCCAATGAAGTAGACTTGGTGAATGATCTTGGATAGTTGAATAGGAATGGAAAAGATCAGGAGAAAACCCTTGAAAAAGAATACGGCAATCCTTCCCATCTCCTGAATCAAGAAGATGGTGAATCTGCCGAGGCCAGCTATGGGCGGAGCAACTATCTCAAAAGGTGAGATCACGGGTGCCCTTCAGAAGAAAACCAAATATGGCAATCAAAGTCTCTCTTACGGCTAGCAGGAATCATGCCTTAATGTTGAGAGCAGATAAATTTTTCTTGAAATTATTGTTGACACAGATTCTGTGTTGGATACTTAGGGAGGATACCAAGGAAGGTGGCGAGGCCTCTTATGGGGGCGGCCTGGGGGAATTGAGGGACTCGGGCGGGATAGCCTCTTGTCTGGCGGTTTTTTGAAGCATAGAGAGGCATAGAGAGGAGAAGCGGACATGGGCATTGAAATGACACCTATAGGTTTTGTGAAGACCGATGCCGAAAAGGTTCCGCGACACTGGACTCTTTCAGATGTGGAGGGCACGTTGGTGGTTGAGGAGAAATACCTGGAAGGACTAAAAGACATCAGGTCCGGGCAACGAATCGTTGTGATTTTTCACTTCCACCGAAGCACAAAGTTCAGCTCACAATTTCTCAGTCAGACACCCCGGCACCGTGGCAAGAGATTGGGTGTTTTTAGCATCTGTTCTCCAATACGCCCCAACCCTATCGGGATGTCGGTTTTGGAGGTTCTTGGGAGGCAAGAGAACGTCATTTATGTCAAGGGGCTGGACATGCAGGACGGCACACCTATCTTGGATATCAAACCCCATGTTGAAGGCAGATCGAGTTGCCCCAGTTTTGAAGGCGAACGGCGTCCCACGACCCCTTAAGGCGTTGCGCGGGTCAGGTGTTTCAGGAGAGGTATCATGAAAAATGTCAGACGATCCTACTACAATGTATTTTCTCGATTTTATGACAAATTTGTGGCTCTTCATTCATCTGATGCCCAAGGAGCCCTGAGGCGATTCTTTTCAGACCAGGTGCCGGTAAAGGGAAATGAGTCTGTCCTGGATATCTGCACCGGAACAGGGTCGTTGCTACTCAATCTCAGGGAAAAGGCAGGAACTGATGGACTTGTGGTCGGGGTGGACTTTTCCACAGGCATGCTGAGAGTTGGTCAAGAAAAAACCAGAATCTATGAGAACGTCTTTTTGCTGGCCTCCGATGTGGGCTACCTTCCCTTTGACGCAGATGTGTTTGGCGCCGTGACATGCACTCACGCCTTTTACGAATTGAAAGGAGAGACACAAGATCGTGCGCTAGCAGAAATTGCTCGTGTTCTTAAACCCGGGGGACCTTTTCTCATGATGGAACATGATGTGCCTAAGCGTGCTCTGATAAGATTCTTATTCTATGTTCGGCTTTTTTCCATGGGCGCCAAAAGGGCGATACACATCTTGAGACATGAAAGGGAGGCTCTCGAAAAGCATTTTGCCGTGGTCGAGCAGATATTGACTCCCACAGGTAGATCCAAAGTCATGATATGTTGGAACTGAGAAGATGATGTTGTGAGGGAAATCCTTGCTCAAGACGCAGGCTTGTGATAGTTTCCCACTGCACGCTGCACCTAAACAGAGGACAGGAGGCGTATGATGGAATGGATAAATGCTGCGGTACTGATTGTAGTGATTGTTTTTGCACTTCATCACAAGAAAAAGATAAAGGCTTTGGGGGACGACGTTGCTTTGCATAAAGAAAAACTAGCCTTACAGGCAAACATGTTGGCCTTGCAGAAAGACACATTGGCATCACAGAAAGATCTGTTGACTTCATACAAAGATGCACTGGACAGTCTTAAAGCAAAACTCCCTGTTGGCAAGCCTTCACAACCTGAAGTTGAGGCGAAAACTGAAGAAGATGACATTGAATTGATACAACGGGATGACATGGCGGAAGAAAAGGCGAGGTTTGAGAAGGAAGTGCAAGAGAGAACAAAAACTATGGAATGGTACGAAAAGGAATTCTCTATCGGATTGCACGCCATTTTGGAGCTGTTTCTTCACGTCCCCCTTAGGATACAGAAATCGATTATAGCCAAAATGCCTGATAGTGTCATCAAGAAGGGATTTAAAAGGCTTTCAGGCAGAATCCAATGAAATAGCAAGAAAGCGTTTTGTGAACGACTTTGAGGATGTTGGCAGAACATTCTAGTTTCTTGGGCTTGACTTTCAAAGATCATTTGTTATTATTTTGAGGTTATTGATCCCCAGTAGCTCAGTTGGCAGAGCAGATGGCTGTTAACCATCGGGTCCGCGGTTCGAGTCCGTGCTGGGGAGCCATTTCGACTCAAAAGGACGCTATTGATTGCTCAATAAGCGTCCTTTTTCGCTCAAGGTCTTCGACCGAAGAAAGAAGTTGAGTCGAAATGGCCCTGAGCCCGTCGAAGGGCCTTTAGACATTAAGCCTCACCATTTGCCTGTGTTAAAATGCCTGCTTGGTTCTATATCCTCCGACTCCGTTCCGGCACCCTTTACCCAGGCGCAACGACAAATCTGAATCAGCGCTATGAAGACCATTGCTTAGGTAAGGCCTGCCGAACAACAAAAGTTGATCCTCCTATCAAACTCTTGCATTCAGAACCGTTTGAAAATTTTAAAGAAGCCAGAAAGCGAGAAGCTCAAGTGAAGCGATGGCCCAGAGCCAAGAAAGAAGCCCTTGTGGCCGGCGATTTTGAAAAACTGCGTTTGCTTGCCAAATCCCGGAAGAAGCGAAAGCCTGGCCAAGAACCACGAATGCGACCGTTTTCGAACCGGTTGCTTAACGAATAAAGCTCTACCCCAACTCAAGGTCATCCAGGAAGTCCTGACAATGATCGTTTTTGCCGGTTTGTACGTTTTCTATATGAAACAGGAACTCACGTGAGACTATATGTAGGCCAGTCTTTGTCTTGCAAGGGCAGCCTTTTTCATGTTCCGCTATTTGCCTACAGGTTAAACAAAGCCTTCATAAATCCACCGCCAAGAGTATGAAGGATTGAGTTATTAAAAACCATTTCAGCACGTTGTTTCAAAGGAGTCCAGCGGGGCCTTTTACCTTCCCGGAGCCGGGACGGCGACCCATATTGGGCTAACGGTCCTTTTATTTTTGCAATTTTGCATTAAAAATGCAAAATTGCAAAAAAGAGGTACGCCATGGCCCAGAGATATATAAAAAGGTCGTTGGAAACGGTTTTCAAGAAAGCCTCCTCCGGGTTTCCTGCCGTTGGCCCACCTCTGACAGATAGTCCCACGTCCCCGGTGGCAGGGGGCTGTCGCCCGGAATCGCCGGATTGGATGACATCTGCAAAAAATCTGACGTAATGGACGGGAAGGAAACAGGCTCATGAAGATCGGACGCAATGCACCGTGTCCTTGCGGCAGTGGCAAAAAGTACAAGCAATGCTGCCTGTCAAGCAATGTCACAACATCGGTTGAGCTTCACTACCGGCGTCTGTCAGAGGCCTACGACAAGCTCTTTGACCGTCTGGTTGACCATGCAGGGCGTGTTTTCGGCGAGGGGGTTTTGGAGGCGGCCATGGACGAATTCTGGCTCTGGCCCGATTCGAACACGCAGATAGATGATGAGACCTTGGAACGACAGATGGGGCTCTTCTGGCCCTGGTTTGTCTTCAACTGGGAGTATGATGCGTTGGATCCGGATGTCGAACTCCACGGCCTGCCGGATCGCACCGTGGCCGAGCTATATGCCCAAGCCCGGGGCCGGAAACTCGACAGTCTGGCGGGCAAGCTCATCCAGGCCGCAAACCGCAAGCCTTACAGCTTCTGGGAAGTTCGAAGTGTGGAGCAGGCCAAGCGTGTCCACATGCAGGACGTTTTGACGGGCGAGGAAATCACGGTTGAAGAACGTAGCGGATCGCAGCACCTCAAGCCGGGCGACATCCTCTTCGGCAGGGCCGTTTCCGTGGATGGCGTCGGAATGATCATGGGGCTGAGCGCCTATGCGATTCCACCGAGCTACAAGCCGGGGCTCATCGGACTGCGGCGGGACCTCCAGGCTGGAACGTCGGTCGTCAGCGACGAGACGCTCAATGACCGGGACTTGGACATAAGGCAGGTCTATCTGGATGTTGATCGGCATGTACACACGCCTCCCACTTTATGCAACACCGACGGCGATCTGCTGGAGATGCATAAGACTGTATTTGAAATCGACTCGGCAGACGCGGCTTTTGACAAACTCGCTCACCTTTGCGTTACCGAGACGGCTGATGAACTCCGGGATCAGGCCGACGTCGACGGGGCCGGACGCATCCGGCGGGTGGAAATTCCCTGGAATCGCAAGAATCACAAAGCCAGCGCCGGGATGACCAATACCCTGCTGGGGCGCCTTATTATTGACGGCAACCGTCTGACGTCAGAGGTCAATTCGGCAAAGCGGGCCGAGAAAATCCGGCATGAGATCGAAACAAGGCTCGGCCCTTGTGCCCGCTTCAGGGTAGATGAAATTCAAAATATCGATGCCATGATGGATGACGAGGATCTGGCTGCTTCCGAAGATGCTCAGGCCCAACATGAAATTCTGATGCAGGATCCGGAGGTAAAACGACAGATAACCGAAATGTTACAAAAACACTGGCAGGGGTGGGTGGATACGGAAGTGCCCGCACTGGGCGGCAAAACGCCTCGCCAGGCAGCGAAAACGCCTGACGGCCGGGAAAGCGTGGAGGCATTGCTGCTGGATGCCGAGCGCTCCATGGCCGATGACAAGATTATGGGGGCTGTGGGTTTGAGCGCCATCGAAGAAGTGCGTGGCCGCCTGGGCCTCGATGAGCCTGACAAGCCTCGTCCAGCCAGAGCCCGAAAAGCCGACAAAGAAAAGGAAAAGAGCCCTGACCAGGTCATTAGAAGGATGATCGAAGATTTCGGCCGGGAGCAGCTTGACGAAACCTACACCGGTTTTGCACTCAGGTTGTGCGACCGGCTGGACAGCGGCCGTGAATTTTCACTGCGCCGGGGCCGCCCGGAAATATGGGCTGCAGCCATTATACACGTGATTGCGTACCTTAATTTCCTGTTCGATGAAGAACGCGAGTTGACGATTACAGCCCGTGACCTTTGCACTTTTTTTGGCGTGAAACAGCAGACAGTGGCCAACAAGGCCCTCCAGATCCGGCGTGAGTGCGATCTGCGCTACGGGACCCGTGACTTCAGCGCACCGGACATTGTGAAAATGTTCAACTTTGTGCAAACAGAAGAGGGGTTGATCCTTCCCGAAGGCATGTTGGACGGCTCGTTGATTGACCGTCCCTCTTTTTCCCCCGACACCCCACGCGTCCCAGCCAAGAGGACGGTGAAGAAAAAGAAGCCTGTCTCCAAACCAAAAAGGGCGGCATCCAGGAAGGGCCAAGCCCGATCGTCGTCCAAACCCTCCGGCGCTGATCGTCAGATGAATCTTTTCGAAGACCCGTCTTAGAAAAGCTGCGGGCAGGCGGAACGGCACGGTGCCCCCATAACCTGCAATGAGGCGGAATCCCGCCTTTTTCTGACGGATCCGGTGTTGAGCGATTTCGTCCGAAAAAAGGTTGCAGGTTTTTTCGCGAGTGATATAGCATTTGTTATCAAATTTATTATTAATGATGATCATTTTTTAGGAAGAGCCCATGAAATCCATCCACCCTGATTACCCCTTATTGGTAAAGGAGGTCCGCCGGCAACTCGCCATAAGCCAGGAGGATCTGGCCCGGGAGCTGGGCGTGAGCTATGCCACGGTCAATCGCTGGGAAAATGGGCAAGCCAAGCCTTCCAAGCTGGCTCGGGCCCAGTTGGATGCGTTTTGCGATCGGATGTTGAAAGAGGGAAGATTGGATCTGCCTAACCGGAATGATGGATAAGGGGACGGACTGATGACGAAATCGACGCATGGCAAAAACGTGTCGATATTTTCAGTTTTTGTGGACACGTTTTTTCGATTTGTCCATGACATGGACACGTTCTAAGGCAACCTTGAACATGGTAGGTACACTACGGAAGAAAACCGTCGCCCAGCAGAATTCACCGAAACGTCGGGAAAAGTTCACCTAACGAATTGGAAACTCCTGGAGAATTCTCAAAACCGTCGGGGAAAACGTCGGGGAAAATTCTAGATGCATTGAAACAGGATCAGCACATGACCATTGTTGAACTGGCCTCATTGATCGGTGTGACAGAACGATCCAAAGAGCTGAACATCAAAAACTTGCAGGAGCCAGGCCGACTCCGCCGCATCGGCCCGGCCAAGGGCGGGCATTGGGAGGTTCAATGACATTCAACGAGGCGGAACCCCGCTTTTTCTCGTTGATCCGACGTTGAAGGCCAAGGGGTACAATACACGCTAAACAATGTTGCGGTGATGAAACACCGCATACCATTTCAGTTTTTCACGACACGCTTGAAGTCCAACTGAGGGGTACAGAGGGATGAGCAAAAAACCTAGGATGCCCGAAAAAATGGATCTGAGATCCATGGATGTGGGCGCTGACAACAGGGCCAAGCTGAAACAGCTCTTTCCCACGGTCTTTTCGGAAACGCGCAACGAAAAAGGGGAGTTGGTCGAATCCATCGACTTTGAAAAGCTTAAGGCCGAGCTAGGCACTTTCAGCGATTTCCTTGAAGCCCGCAGGGAACGCTACGGCATGGACTGGCCCGGCAAGAAGGATTGCATAAAGCTCATCCAGCAACCGTCCATAGCTACCCTCAAACCCTGCCGCGAGGAGTCGGTCGATTTCGACACCACCGAGAATCTCTTTATAGAAGGCGACAACCTGGAGGTGCTCAAGCTCCTTCAAAAATCCTACTACGGCAAGGTCAAGATGATCTATATCGACCCGCCGTACAATACCGGCAACGAGTTCATCTATCCCGACGACTACGCGGAGTCCCTGGAAACCTATCTGGCCTATGCCGGCTTGGTGGATGACGAAGGAAAGAAATTTTCCACCAATACGCCCAACGAGGGCCGCTTTCACACCAAATGGCTGAATATGATGTGGCCCCGGCTTTATCTTGCGAGAAATTTGCTTCGAGACGATGGGGTGATATTCATCTCGATTGATGACAACGAGGTCAGCAATTTGAGGAAGGTCTGTGATGAAATATTTGGAGAGGAAAATTTTAAGGCAGATGTAATATGGCAAAAGAGATACACACGCAGCAACAATACTATCGACTTCACTGCGGTGGTTGAACATATGTTAATTTACGCAAAGTCGGAGTCTTTTATTGTTAATCTGCTGCCACGCACAGAAAAGACCGATTCACGTTACTCTAATCCAGACAACGATCGTAGAGGGCCATGGAAAGGTGCCTCTTTTTTGAACCCAGCATCTCCCCAACAAAGGCCAAACCTGTGCTATCCTATTGAGAATCCCAACACAGGTGAAATAACCCACCCTACGAGGAATGCGTGGAGGCGTTCAAAAGAGGAGTTTGAAAGGCTCAAGGCACAAAACCGGCTCTACTGGGGGCCAGATGGCAAGCAATCAGTACCGTCAAGAAAGATGTTCTTATCTGAAGCCCGTAGTCTTACTCCAATTAATTTTTGGCCTTATGAATATGCGGGAAGTACTGATGACGGGACAAAAGATTTGGAGCGTCTTGTTCCCGGGAAAGTATTCAACAATCCCAAACCAATCAAGTTGATCGAACGTATTATTGAACATTCATGTGCGAAAGATTCCCTCATTCTTGACTTTTTCTGTGGCTCTTCCTCTGCTGCTCACGCGGTTCTTGATTTCAACTGGAAGGACGGTGGCAATCGCAAGTTCATCATGGTTCAGATCCCCGAGCCGTGCGATGAAAAATCCGAAGCCTACAAAGCAGGCTACAAAACAATCGCCGATATAGGCAAAAAACGCATCCGGAGAGTCATCAAAAAGATCAAGAAAGAGCAAGCCGAAAAAGCCAACGACCCTCAAAGCAGGCTCCCTGGGCTTGAAGAAGAACAGCCGGAACTTGATCTTGGTTTCAAGGTCCTCAAGCTCGACAAATCCAATTTCAAGGTCTGGGACGGTTCAAAGCCCAATGCCTCGGAGGAGGAACTGGAAAAGCAGCTTGAACTTCACATCGACCATATCGATCCAAAGGCCTCCCAGGAGGACATTCTTTTTGAACTGCTGTTGAAGGCGGGCTTCATGCCAACGGAAAAGGTGGAAAAACGAGCTTTGGCCGGCAAGACAGTTTTTTCTGTTGGTGAGGGGGCGTTGCTCATATGCCTTGAAAATGAAATCACCCGGGAGCTGATCGACTCGGTGGCCGAGTCGGAACCCATGCAGTTCATCTGCCTGGACCGCGGCTTTCAGGGCAACGATCAACTCAAGGCCAATGCCGTTCAGACCTTTGCCGCCCGCAATCAGGGACGGGACAAAGCCGAACAGATCGTTTTTCGGACGGTGTAGGGAGAGCGCCTGATGAAACTCAAGTTTGACGCAAACCTTGAATACCAGCTTGAAGCCATCAGCTCGGTTACGGATTTGTTTGAAGGGCTGCCTTCTAAGGGGAGCGGGTTTGAGATCAACTGGGGAGCACAAGACGGCATGCTCTTCAATGAACTGGGCGCGGGAAACCAGTTGGCGTTGGAACCGAAACAGCTCCTGAAGAACCTGCATACCGTTCAGGAAAGAAATGCAGTACCCAAGTCCCGTTCCCTCATTGAAAATAGCGATACCTACGAATTTGCCAACTTCTCTGTGGAGATGGAAACAGGAACGGGCAAGACCTATGTCTACCTGCGCACCCTGTTTGAGTTGAACCGCAGGTACGGTTTTAGGAAATTCATCGTCGTTGTGCCGTCGGTTGCCATCCGTGAAGGGGTGCTGTCATCCATCAACCTGATGCGCGACCACTTCAAAGGGCTCTATGACAATGTGCCCTTTGACCATTTCGTCTACAACTCAAAAGACCTGAGCAAGGTTCGTCAGTTTGCGGTGAGCAACCAAATCCAGATCATGATCATCAACATCCAGGCCTTTCAAAAAGACGCCGGGGATATTGAGGACTACGCCAGTCTCACGGACAAAGAGCGCAAAAAGCTGAACGTCATCCACCAGGAGCAGGACAGGATGTCGGGCCGCCGCCCGATTGAGTATGTGAAGGCGACCAACCCCATCGTGATCATCGATGAACCGCAAAGCGTGGACAACACGCCGAAAGCCAAACGGGCCATCAAGACGCTGACCCCCTTGCTCTGCCTGCGCTACTCGGCCACCCATGTCAATCCCTACAACCTTCTTTACAATCTGGATCCCATCCGGGCCTATGACATGCGCCTGGTCAAGCAGATCGAAGTGGCCTCCATCCGTTCCGAAGACAACTTCAATGACGCCTTCATTCGCCTGGACAGAATCGGCTATGCAAAGGGGGCAAAGACCCCCCACGCAAAGGCGACCATCCATGTGGACAAAAAAAGCGCACCCAGGCCCAAATTGATCACCCTCAAGCAGGGGACGGACATCAGTCAGCAGACCAACCGTCCGGGATACGACGGATATATCGTGACGAATATTTGTGCCGAAGAAGGCCTGGAGCATGTGGAATTTGCCAACGGCAAGGTTTTGGAGGTCCGTCAGGAGCTGGGCGGCATGTCAGATGAGATCCTCAAGACCCAGATTTGCCAGGCCGTGGAGGAGCATCTGAAAAAAGAGCGCAGGTTTAAGGACAAGGGGATCAAGGTCCTGTCGCTTTTTTTCATCGACAAGGTGGCCAACTACCGCTGGTATGACGAGGGAGGCAATCCGCAAAAGGGCAAGATGGCGACGTGGTTTGAGGAGGCTTACAAAGAGATCTCTGAAAGACCGCTTTTCAAGGACCTGCTCCCCTGTGCGGTCGAAGAACTCCACGATGGCTATTTTTCTGTGGACAAAAAACGGGGAAAGATTGTTGGACTGAAAGACACCAAAGGCACCACCAAGGCGGATGAAGAAACGTACGAATTGATCATGAAGGACAAGGAGCGGTTGCTTTCTACCGATGAGCCGCTACGGTTCGTCTTCAGCCACTCCGCCCTTCGCGAGGGGTGGGATAATCCGAATGTCTTTCAGATTTGCACCCTGCGGGAGATGGGCACGGAGCGAGAGCGACGCCAGACCCTGGGGCGGGGCCTGCGGTTGCCGGTGAATCAGGACGGGCTTCGGGTGTTTGACGACAACATCAACAAGCTGACCGTTATTGCCAGCGAGTCTTTTGAAGAATATGCGCGGGGGCTACAGGAGGACATCGAAAGGGATGTGGGCGGCGGATTCAAGTTCGGGCGTATTGCCAAAATCGCCTTTGCCCGCTTGATCGATAAGGCCACGGATCAACCCATCGGCCAGGCAGGCTCCGAAAAAATATGGCAGACCCTGAAGGACAAGGGATACTTGGATAATGCGGGAGATCTCACGGCCGAGTTCGCTCCTGAGAGAGAAGGCTTCCAACTTGACTTGCCTTCAGAGTTGGAGCCGTTGAGAGCTGCAATCACGGAGGAAATGAAGCGTTATGTCTTTAAGAATCGCGTGGTCAATGCCAGGGACCGCCGCACGCTGAAATACAACAAACGCATTGAATTAAATGAAGACTTCAAGGCGCTGTGGGAAAAAATCAACAAGAAGACCCGCTATTCCGTGGAATTTGAAACAGAAGATTTGATTGCCCGATCAGTGGACAAAATCAGCAAAATGGAAAAAATCCAGGCGGTCCGCATTTTGATCGACAAGGCCGATGTGGATATCATTGAAGCAGGCGTGGGGCGAGGAAAAGTCCTTTCGACCCGCACGGAATATGCGAAAAGTCCGGTGTTCTTGCCGGACATTTTGACTTTTTTGCAGCGCGAGACCGAGTTGACCAGAGGCACGCTGGTTGAAATCCTGAAACAATCTGATCGCTTGAAAGAGTTTGCCGTGAATCCCCAGGCGTTCATGACCGAGACTGCCAGACTGATCAATCGCGCTTTGCATGAAATGGTGGTGGACGGCATCAAGTACGAGCGGTTGGAGGGGCAGATCTACGAAATGCGGCTTTTCGAAGAGAAAGAGATCGAAGAGTATCTCTCGCGTCTGTACGAAATCCAAAGCAGCGATGACCGTACCCCTTATGATTACATTGCCTATGATTCAGAGGTGGAACGCGACATCGCAGAGAAACTGGACGCCAGCGAAAACGTCAGGTTTTTCTGCAAGCTTCCGCGTTGGTTTGTCGTGCCCACCCCTATGGGCAACTACAACCCAGACTGGGCTGTTGTCACCGAAAACGGCGGCAAGCTCTATCTGGTGCGGGAAACCAAAAGCACGCACGACCGAGACAACCGGCGTGAAATCGAGAACCGGAAAATCGATTGCGGTCAGGCCCATTTCGACGCCTTGGGCGTCAACTTCAAGGTCGCGACGAATGTTCACGAGGTGTTGGCAAAATGAACGGCTATAAAGTCTTCCCGTAAACCCTTGGGGAGTCCGTTTGGGAAGAACGTGAAAAGTGTCCAAACCGAAGGGAGGGGAATGAGGCCGAACTTCACCATCACCAACCGCATCACCGCCGGTCTTGCCCGCATCGAACAGGCGAGGGGTTTTCCGGAGGCGGCATAGTTGTTGGAAGACTGGGTTTGTACAATCGGCAATGGGAGGATTGATGAATTACATCCTGACTCAACACGCTCGTAATGCCATGGAAAAACGTGAGATTTCCGCGGCCTGGCTGGAACAGACGATGATTGCACCTCAGCGGTGTGAGCCGGATGCTATCGATCCCGCTCTTGAACACCGGCTTGCCGTCATCGCCGAGCGTGACAATCGCGTTCTTCGTGTGATAGTGAACACACAGGCAAAACCTGAAAAGGTGATCACCATGTATTTCGACCGCAAAACGAGAGGTCACTTATGAGACTAAGAATCGACAAAGAAGCAGATGCACTTTACTTGACTCTCGATGAATCGAGTGCGGTGGAGTCTGAAGAAGTGTCGCCGGGCATTATCTTGGATTACAATGCAGACGATAAGGTGATCGGCATCGAGATGCTTCATCTCTCCAAGCGTGTACCGAAACTGGATGCCGGCAGATTGCTGTTCGAAACCGTCTCAACGGCGACAAATCGGTAACGGCAATACCCAGGGCGGCTCCGGATTACAGCTTCGACGACATGGGGTAGGTTGGAGAGCATCTTTTCGATTGGAGAATTGCGAAGAAGAGCGTCTCGATCTCTTATTACCGCGCGAGACACCGTTCCCCCCAATTTTTGGCAGTTACCGTCCCTTGCCCCGTTTTTCGGTGCTATGACGAGGAACTCTTGCAGCATCCAGTAACAAGGGGCCGAACAGGCCGAATCCGGCAAAGCCCTGCTCAAGGAGCTGGCTGGAGAGCTGACGGCAGAATTTGGTAATGGCTTCTCGAAGAGCAATCTTGCCTCCACGGTTCGCTTTGCCGATGTGTTTCACGACCTGAAGATTGTGCAATCACTGATTACACAATTGGGATGGACCCACTTCAAGTCCCTGATTCCCATCGATGATACCCTGAAACGGGAATTCACACTGAAATGTGCCCCACTGAACGCACCCTGCTAACGCTGGAGGTCGGTCGAGGTTATGAGCAAAGATTTGGCAACCATTGATAATTCCAAATCCGGCAGGGGCCTGTTCCTGGTCTATGAGGCGGAAGACGGCCGGGTCAAAATAGACGTGCGCCTTGAGAATGAGGCCGTCTGGTTGACCCAAAAACTGATGGCGGATCTGTTTCAGAAAACCAAACATAACATCGGACAGCATCTGAAAAAGGTCTTTTCAGAAGGTGAGCTGCTCGAAGATTCAGTTGAAAAGAAATTCTTTACAACTGCCCCAGATGGGAAAAAGTACAAGACCAATTTTTATAATCTTGATACTATTATTTCAGTAGGCTACCGGGTCAAGAGCCACGTGGCCACCCTTTTCCGCATCTGTGCATCAAGGAATCGAGCTATACCCTGGCGTCACGGATTATCAGCGACGCCATTGATGCCGGCCTGATCCGGCTGCACAGTGGAACACGGAGGGATGCCTGTTATGTGCCCTTCTGGGCATAAGAATTATGTCATCCAAAGGCGGGTCGTAACCTGCCATATGCAATATAATTGTATAGTTACAGACAGTTGCCAATGTAGCGCCATGTCACAAGAACCCCACGGCATCCTATTGATAAATTCCACCTCGTTTTCAGGCAGGTCCTGAAATCCTTATTTATCGACCGCATGGAAATGAACGAAGAGCTTTTTGCCAAATTCATGAACGATCCGGAGTTTCAACAGTTGGTTACGAAAGGCCTCGGACAGAGGGTGTATGCGCGATTGCCTAAAACAGAAAATTACCGACCATCCACCGTGCCGGATGGAACAGCGTCGGAAAGCTACTTTCCTGTGATCCAGGAAAGTAGAAAACGGTGACTTCTCATACAGGGATATTTATGAAAAGCCTTTTCAACCGAAGATTCACCATCACCAACCGAATCACAACCTATGAGATGGTCAAAGCACAACACAAACTCCTTGCAGGTTTGAATGGAAGGCAATGAAATCGAATAAAGGCCACAAAGGAAAAAGCAACGCGACAGGTATGCTGCCCACCCTGCTGAACCAGACGCTTCTGACCGAGGTCTGCGACCTGATTATAAGAGCACGCGGAAACGTTGCCTGGGCTTCGAATGCATAGTTGACACTGCTCTACTGGCAAGCCGGCGATCGCATACGGCGGGAGATTCTTAAAGAACAGCGGGCGGCCTATGGAGCGGAAATTTTGCAGACGCTGTCTGCAAAATTGACAGTGGAGTTCGGCCGCTGGTTCTCACAGCGCAATCTTGCCTCCATGGTGCGCTTTGCCGAGGTGTTTCCTGACCCCAAAATTGTCTCCGCACTGCGGAGACAATTGAGCTGGAGCCATTTCAACTCCTTGATTCCTTAAGAAGATTTATTAAAACTGGAATTCTGCATGGGAATGTGCCCCATCGAAGGCACACGGCTGACGCTGGAGGTGGCAGTATTAATAATCCCGATTCCGGCAGGGGCCTGTTCCTGGTCTATGAGGCGGAAGACGGCCGGGTCAAAATAGACGTGCGCCTTGAGGATGAGACGGTTTGGTTGACCCAGAAACTGATGGCGGACCTGTTTCAGGTCACAGTTCCCACTATCAATGAACATATCAAAAACATCTTTAATGAAAGGGAACTTAGCCCGGATGCAACTATTCGGAAATTCCGAATAGTTCAAAAAGAGGGACAGCGAAATGTCACCCGCATGGTTGATTTTTATAACCTGGACATGATTATTTCAGTGGGCTACCGGGTCAAAAGCCATGTAGCCACCCGTTTCCGCGAAACAGAAAAGGGCAAAGATAAACAATCTTCTTGCCGAGTTATCACGTATTCGAGTCATTTGTAACGTAGGCTCACGTAAGTATTCTCAATGGGTGCTTGGCGAGAGAACAGCCTCTAGTGACGAAGGATAAAAAAATAATAAAAAAATAATAAAAAATAAAAAGGCAGGCCCAATACCTCAAAAATGTTAACGGGTTATGTTTATTATTAAGCCGATGTGATGTATTGTTGCGCCCAAAGCTCTTAACGAGATGAAGAAAGGCGTTCATATTCGGGCCTGCTATCTGCACGCTTGCCTGAAATACGTAAACCGTGACCATATGACCAACGCCAGCTTACGCGAACGTTTCGGCATAGAACCCCGCAATAGCGCCATCGCCTTGCGGATTATCCAAGAAACCATGGAAACCGGGTTTGCCAGGGTAGATGAAACGCCAATGTCCAAAAAATACGCCAAATATGTTCCTTTCTGGGGCTAAGATTTTAGCTCCGCTTTATTTGATGGTTATTTGATGGGATAAACTGAACGGAATTTAGGTCTTGACAGGTTGGGATCATAACGGACTGAAAATAAGAACTTTGTTTCTCTTTAAGCCCGCGGCTTCTTATTTGACGGTCATTTGATGGCCATCCGCCGGGATGTGCTCATCAGGGAACACGGTCTTTCGGACCGCCAGGCCAAGGCCCTCGGATACATCATGGAGGACGGCATCCTGACCATCCAGAACTTCGAGCGACTGCGCCCCGATGTCGACCGCCGGTCTCTGCAACGGGATCTGAAAGCCATGCTGGACAAAGATCTGTTGGTTTCGGAGGGGGCGACCAACAAGCTTGTGTCCCGAATGAAGGAGACGGGCTGAACTTGCGACAATCTCACGACACAATTTGCGACATTCAGTTGTTGCCTTTTTTCCGATATGAGAACACCCGGAAGGTAAACCAATGCCGAAAAAGAAAACACGACTGGATCGGTTTTCCGATCTGACTTGGAACGATATCGAAGAATGGGCCGGCGGCAAAATTGTCGCCCGGGGCAAAAGTTATCAGCGCCAGGGGCGTGTTTCCGATCTGGCCGTAACGGATAACGGCGCCATGCTCGCCTGGGTGGACGGTACGGAGCGCTATGCCACCAGGGTTCTCGGTCGAGAACTTGGTTTAAATCAACAAAACAGGGGCTTTGAAAAATGATCCAGGTTTTCACCTTGAAATAAATCGGCATTCTATTGTACAAGCACCGAACTGAAAGCGGTCTAACAAGGCCGCAATCTTTAGCCCGATAATACAAAGGACATTTTAAGCGGAGAATTATGAGAGTATTAGTGTACGGATCAGGAGGCCGGGATCACTGCCTGGCAGACAAATACGCCGACAGCCAGCACGTTGACAAGGTCTATCTTTCACCGGGAAATCCGGGGGTGCTGCACACCGC
This sequence comes from Deltaproteobacteria bacterium, assembly GCA_016930875.1. Lineage (NCBI taxonomy): Bacteria > Pseudomonadati > Myxococcota > Myxococcia > Deltaproteobacteria bacterium. Next base: position 20,652 of record JAFGFW010000195.1, read on the forward strand.
AAAGGGCCGTGAGGAGAGAAAGCTCATAGAGATTGTGAGATTGAAGGACTTTGGGCAAGTTGCGGACTTTTGCGCGGATCAGGATGTGGATCTGGTTGATGTGGGGTCTGAGAATCCCTTGGAGGAGGGGCTCATCGATCTCTTGAATGCCAGGGGGGTACGAACTGTCGGACCGAGAATGGAGTATGTGAAACTGGAAAGTGACCGGGCATTTGCCGACGATCTCTTGCGACAGATTGGCGTCGGCAAACCAGAGTATCAGATCTTTGATGATCCGGAAGAGGCCAAGAAATACATTCTGAACATCGGCTATCAGGTCGTAGTCAAGGCAAATGGTCTTGCCGCCGGAAAGGGCGCCATCGTCTGCGACGAGCTTGCTGACGCCGTTGCCGCCATAGAGAGAATCATGATCGAAAAGGCCTTTGGAGAATCGGGCAACAGGGTGGTCATTGAGGAGAGAAAATACGGCACGGAAATCTCTTTCTTTGTTTACCTTGACGGGGAACACGTGCTGCCCCTGAAGATGTTCGCTCAGGATTATAAGCCTGCCTTTGATTCCGACGACAAGGCATCCATTGAGCAGTTCGGAGGAAATCTGAACACTGGAGGCACCGGATGTTATTGTCCCCACAAGCTGGTGAGTCCCTGGCTGGTCAACAGGATCATAAAAGAGATCGTCAATCCAACGGTTAATGCGATTTACAACCGTCTGGGCTGGAAATACAAAGGAGTTCTTTACTTCGGCCTGAATCTGGATCCGTATGATAACCTGGATGTTTTCGAACTCAATGTGAGACACGGAGACCCGGAGTGGGAGGTCCTGGCGCGGAAACTGAGTACGGATCTCTTTGAGATCGGTACGGCGGTTTGGGAAGGGACCTTGGACCAGGTCAAGCAGGTCTGGAACAATCAGCATTATGTGGACGTCATTGCAATGGAGGGCCGCTCCAAGGCCTCCAGGGGGTGGAACAAAGGATATCCCGGTCGTTATGGAAAGGGCCACAGGATTACCGGGCTAGACCAAATAGAGCGGGGCATTGCTGTCTATTTTGCCGGTGTGGATGAAGACCCGGAAAAAGGCCTGGTCACCTACGGAGGAAGAGTGTTGCACCTGGTGGCAGGGGACTCAACACTGGAAGGAGCAAGGGAGAAGGCATACAGAAATATCAAGAAGCTGGCCTTCGTGGATCACAACAACAACGGGGCAAGTTGTCTCAGGTTTCGTCTCACTATTGGGGCATAGGGGTCGATTATGAAACAAACGGATGATCAGAACAAACTTCCGGTTGTGGGAATTGTCATGGGGAGCGATTCAGACTGGGGCGTTATGCAAAAAGCCGTTTCAGTTCTTGAAGATCTCAACATACCTTTTGAGGCAACCGTCTCTTCTGCCCATCGCAGCCCGGAAAGAACGGCAGAGTATGCCAGGTCTGCCCGGGCCCGGGGCCTGAAGGTGATCATTGCAGGGGCGGGGGCTGCAGCCCACCTTGCCGGATCCATTGTGGCCTTGACCACATTGCCCGTAATCGGCGTTCCACTGGATTCCTCCTCACTGCAAGGGCTGGATGCTCTTCTGGCCACGGTCCAGATGCCGGCAGGTGTGCCAGTTGCCACCATGGCTATAGGGGCTGCCGGGGCAAAGAACGCTGCCATACTGGCCGCCCAGATTCTAGCAACCAGTGATCCTGAAATGGAAGCAAGGCTCGAAGAATTCAAGAAAAATCTGGCCACCCAGGTGGCCGAAAACGCTGCGACGTTACAGAAAAATATGTAGTTTTTGAATCAGTATAAGTCTCATCTTCTCAATATCCCCAGATCAGGGACTTGTGTATCCACGCTACCTCGCCGTCTGCATGCTGGACCTTTAGCCAGTTGCCCTTTTTCCCAACGCGCTTGAAGCTGACCCCCTTTTCAGCCTGAAATACTACCCTGGACTTCGTCCCCGGCTCCTCCCGAACATTGATCAGAGGAGCCTTGACAATAACGGTCGGGATTTTTTTTAGCAGCGAGTGAAAAACCCAACCCTCGTCATCCTCAAAGTCTCGGATCTTGTACCAGTTGCCGGATTTCTTGACCGTATCGACAGGGTAATACTTGCCGACAGACCACAGGATCTCATGATTTGTTCCAGGCCCGGAGCGTATGTTTGCCTTGTCCACACAAACGGCAAGCCGCCTGGCGCTCGCCTCCCCGCCCATTAGTAAGATAGAAAAAATTACAAAGAGACAAATTCTTTTCATATTTATTTTCTCAGTATTAGCAGAGTAATCCTATACCGAACATAGTCAAAAAGACTCATACGCTGAAAAATCTCACAGCAGGCAACTCAACACACGTCAACTTATTACCATAGACGGCGCCGGTATCAATTCCTATTTTATTGTCAAGAATCAACGGTTCTCGGAAAGGAGTGTGGCCAAAGATCACACGCTTGCCAAAATCAAAGTCCGTATAGATAAACTCTTCGCGTATCCAAAGCATATCCCGTTCGTCTTGTTCGTCAAGAGGAATGTTCGCTCTCAAACCCCCATGGACAAAGATGTAATCTTCCGTTTCATAGTATAGGCGAAGATTGTCAAAAAACTCAAGATGTTGTGGTGGTATAGGGTTTGCTTCAAGCTGGCCGGTGTTTTTCATATAACTGTTCAGCGTGGCCTCCCCGCCATTATACAAAAACGTGAGCCTGTCAGCCCCGCTCAAGTAGTCTTCCAACATCAATTCGTGATTTCCCTTCAGGAAGACCACGCGATCCGCCCTTTGACCCAAATCAATGAGATAGTCAACGACTTCCTTTGAATCCGGCCCGCGGTCTATATAGTCTCCGATGAAGACCAGCGTGTGCTTTTTCAAGTCAATGTCGATGATAGCCATTAACGAGACTAGCTTGTCAAGGCAGCCGTGTATGTCGCCCACTGCAAAGATTTTATCCATATCTACTTCGAATTCTATCAGAACCACCGCAACGCAAACGCCCGCCTCCTTTCATCCAGCCGGGTGATTCCCTCCTCCTGTGCCATCTCAATGGCCTTCTCGAACTCTTGATCGGTGATGCCTCTACTGAGTGCCGGCACCTCTGATGCGCGACCGCACGGTCTGTACTGAGGCATAATGTTCACATAGCTGTTGGTTGAAATTTCCTTTGCCAGAAACCGCATAACACCTCTCGTCCCTGCCAGCCCTTCAGGCAGAACGAGGTGGCGGATTAGCAGACCCCTTTGGGCGATCCCTTGTCCATTGAGGATCAAATCGCCCACCTGGCGGTGCATTTCTCTGAGGGCTTCTCGAGCCACCTGTGGATAATTCGGCGCATCGCACAGCTCTTTAGCAACTTCCGGGTCCCAGAACTTGAAGTCAGGCATATAGATATCAAAAACGCCATCCAAGATGGCCAGGGTGTCGGCGCTATCAAACCCGCCGCTGTTATAGACAAGGGGGATTCGAAGACCCGCATCAACCGCTTTGTCAAGACCAGCCAGGATCTGTGGCACTACGTGAGTGGGGGTGACAAAGTTGATGTTGGGACAACCCCTGTCCTGAAGGGAAAGCATAGCCTTGGCAAGGTCGTCTGAAGAGAACTCCATGCCTTCGCATTCGTGGCTGATGTCATAATTCTGGCAGAAAATGCAAAGGAGGTTGCATCCGGCAAAGAATATCGTGCCTGAGCCGTGTTCCCCAACGAGGGGACTTTCCTCTCCAAAATGGGGGCCAAAGCTCGACACAATGGCAAGCTCACCTATCTGGCAGATCCCCTTTTCCCCCGAGAGTCGATCCACCCCACACGCCCGGGGACAGAGCGTACAGGCCTCTAGGATTTCGTTTGTCTGGCAGACCTTTTTCTTCAGAAGCCCTCGATCGTGGGCTTCTATGTATGCAGGCACAAAGGAAGCCATAGCTTCCAAATCATCTCCCGGTCCCAGGTTGCAGGAAAAACACGTTGTCAAAATTGTATTAAATATTGGCCCATAAGTCAATTTACTTCACATGGAAAGTTGGGTCGTCTGGGCTCGGATGTTTACTCAACAGGAAGGTGGGGTCTCGTGAAATATCTTCCCTGGGTTTAGTATGCCGTTGGGGTCAAATGCGGTCTTGATGCGCTTCATCAGGGCAATTTCCTCGCTGCCGATCTCCATCTCGAGGTAAGGGGCCTTGGTAATCCCCACGCCGTGTTCTCCGGAGATGGTCCCTCCCATAGCAATGGTGTGTTTGAAAAGCTCTTCCACGGCCCTCTCTGCTTGCCCAAGCGTTTCCTTGTCACCTTTATCCAGGATAATGTTAAAATGGATATTGCCGTCGCCTGCATGTCCAAAGCTCACCATGGTGAGCCCCGTCCGCTCTCTCAGTTCGTCTATCCATTGAACGATGTCGGGAATCCGGCTGCGGGGCACGACAATATCTTCATTAATTTTGTCCGGGCCAAGGCGAAAAAGGGCGGGTGATATGGCCTTTCGGGCCCGCCAGAGCTCTGCGGCCTCTTGTTTGGATTTGGCCACATTGATCTCAAGGGCGCCATTTTTTCTGCAGACATCTGCTAGTTGTCGGAGGGCCATATCCGTGGCAGAGGGACTCCCGTCAACCTCCAGGAGGAGCATGGCGCCTGCGTCCACAGGGAGTCCAATATTCAGATACTCTTCGACACACGAAATGGCAGATTGATCCATATACTCCACCGTCCTTGGTATGATGCCGGAGCGCATGATTTCAGAGACCGTCTTTGCAGCATGCTGGATGCGGCCAAAAACCGCGGTTGATGTGCGAACCACCTCAGGCAGGGGAAGCAAGCGCAGCACAATCTTGGTAATGACCCCCAATGTCCCCTCGGAACCGACGATCAGCCTCGTCAGATCGTAGCCCGCCACGCCCTTGGCCGTACGTACGCCCGTTTTGATGACCTTGCCTGTGGGAAGGACTACTTCGAGGCCGAGGATGTAATCGCGCGTCACTCCATACTTAACCGCCCGGGGTCCCCCGGCGCACTCAGCCACGTTTCCCCCCAACGTGCTGTATGAAGCACTGGAGGGATCAGGCGGATAAAAGAGCCCTTGCATCTCCACCCTCTCTTGAAAATGGGCAGTAATGACACCTGGTTCAACTTCGGCTACAAGATTATCGGGATCAATGGACAGTATGCGGCTAAAGCGGGTCATCACCATGACCAATCCGCCTTGAATGGCCAGGGCGCCTCCGCTCATCCCCGTACCGGCGCCTCGGGGAATAACAAAAATGCGAGATTCATCGGCCAGTCTCATGATGGCCGAGACCTCATCCGTATCTCCCGGAAAGACTACAGCATCCGGACAGTGGTGACGATTGGTGGCGTCGTATGCATAACAGAGCAGGTCTTCTTCTGCGGTGGTGACATGCTCTCGGCCAACGATGGCCTCAATCTTGGGAATGATCGAAATCAAATGTTGCCCGACTCCACTTTTTTCGAAAGGAACTCCACCTGCTTCTGGACAGGCCCGTTTTCCCTAATGAACCTCTCCACGGTTCCTATGGCATGCAGGGTAGTGGCGTGGTAGCGGTTGAAGCTCCGGCCAATGGCCTGGAGAGACTGGCCAGTATAACGCCTGGCCAGATACATAGCGATTTGTCTGGGCTGCAAGATGTTGCGTTTGCGTGACCTGGATATGAGATCCTTGATGGAAAGCTCGTAATACTTGCAAACGAGTTTCTGTATACCCTCTATTGTAATTTCCTGGGAGCGGCGCACAACATTGTCTACAACACTTCCGGCCAGCTTGGTATCTATGGGCAGATTCAGCAAAGAAGCCTTGGCCGCAACCCCGATGAGACCGCTTTCAAGTTGCCTTACATTTTGTGCAAGTTCGCTTGCCAGATACTCGATCACAACTTCTGGGATATCGATCTGTTTCAATGAAGCCTTTTTCCGGAGAATCCGCACACGGGTCTCATAGTCAGGGGATTCAATGTTTGAAATTATACCTGCTGAGAGCCGCGACGTAAGCTTTTCATCCATTTTGGGGATGTCGCGCGGGAGATAGCTGCTTGTAAAAATGAGTTTTTTCTTGGCATCGAACAGGGCATCCAGTGTGTAGGCCAGTTCAGCTTGTGTTTTTGTCTTGCCACTCAAGAACTGCACATCTTCCAAGAGCAGGACATCACACTGCCTCCGATACTTATCCTTGAACTTTTCAATGCTATCATGACGAAGAGCACGAATCATGGCATTGGTGAATTCTTCTGCAGTGATATAGCAAACACGGATGGCCGAGTTCTTTTTCAATATGTGGTTTCCCACGGCCTGGGAAAGATGGCTCTTGCCCATGCCCGTTCTTGACAACAAAAAGACCGGATTGTGGTAGTCATTTTCTGCACAGGCTAACGACAGAGATGCATTATAGGCAAAATCATTACACATCCCCACAACGAACTGGTCGAATGTGAAGTCCATATGAAAGGGAAACAGCATGCGCTGTCGATCTTCAACATGGGGAAGAACAAGTTGTTCTTCCTCGGGCGTATCGCACGCATTGCCATTGTGCCCGCTGGAAAGCTCAAGTCTAATGCGATAGGTTTTTCCACATAGGCTTTCCAATTCTGCTTCAATCAGACCGAGATAGTGACGGGTAACCCACTTCTTGAAAAAACCGGTGGGACAAGCCAGGATGATTTCTTTGTCTTGCCGTGCGACATACTCCAGCGGTTTGATCCAAAGCCTGAAGTTGTGGTCCGGCATCTTCTGGTGAATGCTGTTTTTGGCTTGATTCCAGGCATCTAGCATGGCTTTATCTCATAACCTCATAGCGATGTATAACATTCGTTGACTTGATTAAGAAAAGGGCTGTCAAATCGCCATGGCGCCCACTTGGATTGCCACACGGTCATGGCTCGTTGCGTGCGAATTCCATGGACCACATATCTTTTGGGTTTACAATTTCCTCTAAAAAAGGTCAAAATATCGGCTTTTGCTGAGAAATCTGAAAAGTGCAGTCCTGCTTTCTGAAAGGTGCCTGCCTTGTAGGATATGGACCGTTCATTGTCAAACCGAAAAGAAGCAGGTCCTGACCAGTTCGTGAAATAGTTTTCAACATCTTATAACTACTTCATATTACAGGCTATTGATTTGTCGTTGCTCCAAAAGCTCTATTATTTGCCCCTTCCAGAGAGACCCGTGATGTCCGTGTAATTTAGAGCCCTTGCGGATTTTATGACAGATCTTGAAAACCTTCGCGATCTCAGAAGCTCCAATATTCTACGATTTTCTTCTATTTTCTAGAAAACGCGCAAAAAAACTTGCGCCAGGCCATAATGTTTTGTTTTTCCAGAGATAAAAAAAACTGACGGCAACGAGGCAGTTAGTTGTTTGACTTTCCGGCGCCAAGCCTGTAGGAAAATTGGCAAGAAAGGACATTCAGCTGTCATGAGCAACCGCCCTATCATAGGTGTCACCATGGGAGATCCGGTCGGGATCGGGCCTGAAGTCATATTGAAAGCGCTCTCCCAAAGATCCCTGTATGATATTTGCCGACCCATTGTCCTTGGAGATGTCAGAGTGTTGACCGCAATGAACCAACGGTTTGGAACGGGCTTGATTATTCGAGATGTTTCCGGCCCTGAGGCCGGGCATTACGAGCCGGGTATGATAGACGTCGCCGCACTCTCTGATTTGGACTGTGATCAGCTTCAACCTGCACGTCCCAGTCGAGCAACGGGCCAGGCCATGGTGAAATATGTCACCGAGGGTGCGGACTGGGCCATGCAGGGCCGCATTCGCGGTCTGGCCACCTGCCCCATCAACAAGATGGCCATGCGCACAGCCGGCTTTGACTATGACGGACACACCGAACTCCTTGCCGAAATGACAAAAACCTCAGAGTACGTAATGATGCTCGCCGGAAATAGGCTCAGGGTTGCCCTGGTAACCATCCACATCCCTTTGGCCCGGGTTTCCGGAGAGCTTACGATTGACGCAATCCTTAAGACGATCAGGATCACGGAAGAGGCGCTCAGAAACTCGTTTGGCATTGAAAAGCCGAAACTGGTGGCCGCAGCCCTGAACCCTCATGCAGGTGAAGGCGGCATGTTCGGAGATGAAGAGAGCCGGATCATCTCTCCGGCTCTTTGCCAGGCTGCCAAGGCCGGAGTTGATGTGTCCGGTCCTTATCCTTCAGATAGCTTGTTCTATCAGGCCCTGAAAGGCAAGTGGGACGCCGTTATCTCGATGTACCACGACCAGGGGCTGATACCCTTTAAGATGGTCCACTTTGCCGATGGGGTAAATACAACTCTGGGGCTTCCCATCGTGCGGACATCTGTAGACCATGGCACGGCCTATGATATTGCCGGAAAAGGCCAAGCAGACCCGGGAAGCCTCCTGGCTGCCATACGCATGGGTGCCCACCAGGCCAGGGAAAGGGCAAAAAGCAAAGGGCAGAGAGTATAGATTGTACTTCCCACTACTACAAACTGCGTTTTTTGAGAGTCCGTTGCCCGTAGTCAGTAATCCGCTGTTTAAGAAGCTCAAGGTTCGAGATTAGAGGTTGGAGGCAAGAAAAAAACAGCTTTCTTTTGTAACCGTTCACAGGTTACATTTATGCCGTACGGAATTGTTTTGAAAGATGAACGTCGAACATCGAACATTGAACGTCCAACGTCG
>JAFGFW010000196.1 GCA_016930875.1 Deltaproteobacteria bacterium
ATTGCGGAGCCTGTTCCGGTGAGCTGAAACCCCGAGTGGAACGAGGGGGCGGCGAGGAATCTCCGGGTTTGCTTCGGCTTCGCCTCGGAACCGCTACGCTCCCAGCAATGACGAAAAGAAATGTACGTGAATGCATACGTGAGGTTTTTGATTAAAATGGAACTGATAGAGGCTCCACACATGTGCCAGAAATGTTTGGGCCTTTCTTGCTTTTAGGGCGGCACGGCGGGGTGTTCTAAATGGATAGAAAGCCAACGTATGAAGAATTGGAACAAAGGGTGAAGGACTCAGAAGAACAAGCCGTTGCCCGCAGCAGAGTGGATGAGGAGCTGAGGGTTAGCGAAGCACGTTTCCGGAATATCATAGAGAAAAATGCGGACGGTATTGTCATAGCGGATAAGAACGGCGCAGTGCAGTTTGTCAACCGGGCCGCAGAAGCCCTTTTCAGCCGCAAAGCAGAAGAACTGGTTGGCGGATTATTTGGTTTTCCCATTGTCTCGGGTGAAACAGCGGAGATTGAAATTATTCGAAATAAGGGGGGCACACGTACCGTGGAAATGCGCGTGGTGGAAACAAAGTGGAAAGATGAAATTGCCCATCTTACGTCGCTTCGAGATATCACGGGGAAAAAGCTGGGTCAGGAAAAACTGAAACGAACCCTGGCGAATTTGCGAAAAGCCATGAGGGGCACCATCCAGCTCTTGGTACTGGCAGTTGAAAAGAGGGATCCTTACACGGCCGGCCATCAACGGCGGGTGGCCGATCTTGCCCGTGCCATCGCCACAGAGATGGGTCTTTCAGCGGAGCAGATTGATGGAATCCGCATGGCCGGGGTTATCCACGATGTCGGCAAGATATCTATACCTGCTGAAATCCTCAGCAAGCCCACCCGGTTGACGGACATCGAGTTCAGCCTGATCAAGACTCACTCCCAGGTCGGTTATGACATGTTGAAGACCGTTGAATTTCCGTGGCCGATTGCCCCAACCGTGCTTCAACATCACGAAAGGATGGATGGCTCCGGATACCCTCAAGGGCTTTCGGGTAAAAGTATTATATTGGAAGCAAGGATCATGGGTGTAAGTGATGTTGTTGAGGCCATGGCCTCTCACCGACCTTACCGGCAGGCTCTCGGTATAAATGTTGCGTTAGAAGAAATCTCAAAGAATAGGGGTGTCCTCTATGACGCAAAGGCGGTAGACGCCTGCTTGAAGCTGTTCAAAGAGAAAAGGTTCAGGTTTAAATAGTTTCCGGGGCCGGCATTCACCATATTCTTGACAAAGGTGTGAAAGGCGGTTGAGGGCCTGAAACAAAAAGATTTAATAAAGGAGGAACGAAAATGGCAAAGGAAGAAAAAAAAGGGACAACAATAGCAACGCCGATTAACATACTCTGGGAAAATATATTAATGATTCCCATATTCGGCGCTATAGATTCAAAGCAGGCCCAAGAAATAATGGAAAACATACTGACAAGGATATCCGATAGCGGATCAAAGGTCATCATACTCGATATTCTTGGGGTGGCCACTGTGGATACTGCTGTGGCGAATTATATCCTCAAAATAACCAGGGCAACCGGACTTATGGGTTGCAGGTGCATTGTCTCCGGTATATCCCCGGCAATTGCCCAGACATTGGTTAACCTGGGAGTTGGCCTGGAAGGCGTTGCTACCACAGCCAGTTTACGCGATGCACTTGAAACCGCCTTTGATACGATAGGCCTTGAAGTGAGAAAAATAAAAAAGGTCCCATAAGAGGGAGTAGATGGTTATGCAAGAGGACCCCACTCTATCCGGGGTAGGAATGTATGTTACCCGGGGCTGTCTTGTAGTTCCTGTCCAGGTCGAACTACACGACGACCTGGCGCCCCGGGTTCAGGCGGCCGTCCTGCAAAGGATTAACGAGACAGGGATCAAAGGAGTGATTATTGATCTCTCAGGGGTTGCCGTAATGGACTCATTCCTCGCCCGGGCAATCTTTGATACAGCCGAAATGGCATCCCTGTTGGGAGCCAAAACGGTCATTACCGGCCTTAGACCTGGGGTGGCCGCGGCCCTGATTGACCTGGACTTTGAGCCCGGGGATGTCCCCACGGCTGTGAGCCTTGAAAAGGGATTTCGGATATTGGAGCCTGTGGTATGGCCCAAAGAGGCGTTAGAGGAGGCCGAAGAACCGGAAGCGGAAGTCAACAATAAGGAGGATGCGGCCGCAGAGGATGAAGATACAGGAGAAGAGGAAAACAGCAACGATACAGAATAAAGAAAAACGAATCGAAATCTGCGAGGAGGTTGACATTGCCGAGGCGGTCTCTGAGGCATTAGTATCAGCAAAAACAGCCGGTTTCAGCCTCACCAGGCAATATATGGTTGCAATCGCGGTCTCTGAGCTGGCCACGAATATACGCAACTATGCCGGGAAAGGGGAAATTACCATAAGAGCCCTTGAGAGAGAGACCGAAAAGGGGATTGAGATTGTCGCGGAAGACAGCGGTCCCGGCATATCCGATGTGGAAGCCGGCATGCAGGACGGTTTTACTACCTCAGACGGCATGGGCCTCGGGCTTCCCGGCGTAAAACGCCTGATGGATGAGTTTGTCATAGAGACTGAACCAGGGGCAGGAACCAGGATCACGGCAAGGAAATGGAACTAACAAAGATGCCTGAAGCTGATTACTTCTTGGTGAAAAGAGCTCTGAACAATGATACTTTCTGCGGCGATACAGGGATTATCAAGGAATTTGACAGCAAGATATTTATCGGCATTATAGATGTCCTGGGGCATGGGGAAGGCACCCATGAGATTGCGCTGACTTGCGAGGATTTTCTGGGGAAGAATTATCGTCAGGACCTGGTCAAAACAATGGAGGGCCTCCATAGGCATATCAGGGGTTCACGGGGTGCAGTGGCCGGCCTGTGCCTTTTGGACTTGAAAACAGGTGACCTGAAATACGTTGGCATGGGTGACATAACCGCCAGAAAATTCGGTTCAAGCAACATCACGATTATTTCCAGGGCCGGCGTAGTCGGCTATGTAATGCCGACCCCGAGAGAAGAGAGATTGAAATTATACGACGGCGATGTCCTGGTATTATATATAGACGGAGTCAAAAAACATTTTGACATGGAAGATTACCCTGAACTGATATCGGACAACGCCAGGACAATAGCCACCCGCATTATTGAGCGATTCGGCAAAGAAGCAGATGACGCCCTGTGTATAGCATTGAGGTATCGGATATGATTGAGCTTGGGGATATTTCCATCAAGGATCTGACCTCTATCGTTGAGGCAAGAAACAAGATACGCATCTTATGCGAAGATCTGAAATTCGATTCCATCAGCGCCGCCAGGCTGGTGGCCATGACCTCGGAACTCGGCCGCCGGATGCTGACCTCGGGCCGTGCTTCCAGTATCAAGGTCGGACTGGATCAGCGAGACGGAGCATTCGGGCTTGTCCTCTTGTTTGCATCAGCACAAACCGGGAACCCGGTTGGTATCGAGGCCCTGGAGGCGGTCTTTGATGACGTTGAGGAGTTTCAGACCTCAGTCGGTCTTGAAGCCGTGAAAGCATTTAAATCCCTGCCGGACCCTGAATTTGAGCCTACGGAAGAGTTTATCGATCAAAAGCGGGAACTGGTTCAACGTCTCACCAGAGAGGAGCTTTATGCTCAGCTTCAAGAAGCATATGACAAACTCAGGCAATCGATGCAACTGATACTGAGGGAGAAAATGGTTGCCACAGGCACTCTGGTTGCGGGCGTTGCCCACGAGCTTAATAATCCAATGACCGGAATGCTCCAGTTTGCCGAGTATTGTCTCAAATACACCACAGGGGACGACCGAAGATATCCTGTGCTTCGAGATATAAAGCATGAAACAAAACGCTGCATCGATATTGTGCAAAACATGTTGACCTTTTCACGCATGGAAAAAGAGGGTGAAGAGGGCTACCAGCAAGAGAGTTTTGCCACGATTCTTGACAGGGTCTTTAAACTACTATCGTACCGTATAGAGAGAGAGCATGTCTGGCTGACCAGCCACGTTGCCGAAGGCGTTCCCGAAATCTGGATGAAAGCCAGCAGTATGCAACAAATGTTTCTCAATCTTATCAATAATGCCCTGGATGCCCTAAAGGAACGTCCGAAGAAGGAAATTCGTGTTGAAGTCCGCCATGAAGGCGAATCTATCCGGGTAAAGGTCGCCGATACCGGCTCCGGCATTGATACTGAAAACCTTAAACGCATTTTCGATCCTTTTTTCACAACCAAACCGGTCGGACAGGGGACAGGCATGGGACTTGCCATAATCCAGAGCATTATAGATATGCACGACGGGAAGATTACCTGTCACAGCACGCCCGGCGTTGGGACAACCTTTAATATTCTATTTCCAATAGAAAGAAGAAAGGAGGGCCAAAATGAGTAAGCGTGTGTTAATAGTTGATGATGATGAGGCAATTAGAAAGTCATTTACCCTGACACTTGAGGACACCGGGTATCAAACTGAGACAGCGGCATCAGGTGAGAAGGCAATTGAGATGGCGCAGGACACCAAATTTGATTTGATCTTCCTTGACCTTAAGATGCTGGGGCTAGATGGTGTCCAAACATTGCGTGAACTGCGGAAGATAGACAAGGATGTGCCTGTCTACATCGTAACAGCTTTTTATATCGAGTTCTTAGACCAGCTGAAAAGCGCTCAGGAAGGCGGGATAGAGTTTGAGCTTCTCAGAAAACCGATCGGCGGTGCCCAGCTTATTGCTGTTGCCAGGGGTGTTCTGGAAGGGCCAATAGTTTATTAGGAGGGGTATCATGCATGAAGTCAGACTTTACATTATGGGCCGGACGGCGAGGTCTAAAAAGGCCGTCGAGGATCTAAAGGTGCTTCTCGAAGCTAAACACAAAGGTCAATATTCTCTCAAAATCATAGATGTCATGGAAAACCCGCAACTGGCCGAAAAGGATATGGTTTTCGCGACCCCGACAGTGGTAAAGGCTTCTCCACCACCGCAAAAAAGGATAATCGGGGATCTCAGCAAAAGCGAAAACGTACTGGCCGGGTTGGGTCTGGGGTTGGGGAAACAGTTATGAGCAAGTATGTTCTTAACTTGTACATTGCCGGGCAGACGCCGCGATCCGAGTCCGCCATCGCAAGCCTGCGCGGAATCTGTGAAAAGGAATTGAAAGGGCAATACGAACTGATCGTCATCGATGTTCTGGAGTGACCACAACTGGCGGACAACGAAAAGATCCTGGCAACGCCGACCCTGGTCAAGGTGTTGCCTGAACCTATTCGGCGCATCATAGGCGACCTGTCCGATACCGAGAAGATCCTCCTGGGGCTCGATCTGCTGCCTGTTGTTCCCCAGAGAGGAGATGAACAATGACGGAAGCGGAATGAACCTGAGGAATCCCCGAAGCGGCCCGGGTAAAGATAAAGATTAAGAGTCAGAATGGAAGATAAACACATTAAAGTGCTTGCAATTCAGGACGAGCCTAAGATGACGGCCGCTATCCGACGAACACTGCTCAGAGAAAAGAGTCCTTCATTTGATATAGAGCTTGCCGACCGGCTTTCTTCAGGGTTGGAGCGTCTTTCCGGCGGAGGGATCGATATAGTGCTGTTGGATCTTATGCTGCCGGGCAGCCAGAGGCTTGACACGCTGGACAGGGTGCTCGCTCATTCAACGAAAGTGCCGGTCGTGGTGCTGACTGCTCTCGGCGAAGAAGCGCTCGCCGTAAAGGCTTTGCAGCGCGGCGCGCAGGACTATTTGTTCAAGGCACAACTTGATAGCAATATGCTGATGCGCACCATGCAATGTGCCATTGAGCCCAAGTGGGCGGATGAGGCTTCACATGAAACGAACTTGTTTTTGCAAAACACCCTGGAGAGCTCTTCGTCTATTTCAATCATGTTTACTGATCTGGAAGGCAATATCCTTTACTGGAACAAAGGGGCTGAGGAGATATTTGGATACAAGGCTGAAGAGATAGTCGGTCGTCATAAGACAAACATATTATACCCTGACGATGAAGAGGAGACCAAAAGGACAGTAGAGGAGGTCAGGTCGTTTGTACTTAAGAATAAACAGGGAACAAGTTGCGAGATTATTGAGATAGCAAAAGATGGACGCAAGCTATGGATCAATGTGAACATTACCCCCTGGCTCGATCAGAACGGCAAGGTGATAGGGATCTTAGGTATTGGACAAGACACGACCGAGCGCAAACATGCGGAGGAGGCCCTGCGGGTCAGCGAGGCCCGCCTTAAACAGATCATAGAAAAAAATGCCGATGCCATCATTGTTGTTGATCGGGATGGAATCGTACAATTTGTGAATCCTGCTGCGGAATCTCTTTTTGGCCGCGAGGCAAAAAATCTCCAGGGTGAATCGTTCGGGTTTCCTATGGTGGCCGGGGCAACGGAAATCGATATCGTGCGGAAAGATGGAGAAAGGGCCACAGCGGAAATGCGTTTTGTAGAAACGGAATGGGAGGGGAAAAGTGCTTTCCTTACATCACTTCGAGATATTACGAATCGCAAGCAGATGGAAGTTTCACTGGAAAGGGCCAATCAAGACCTCAAACAGAGTATGGAGGAATCAAGAACGGCCAACCAGAAGATTTTGCAGCAGCAAAAATCGGTGATAGAAGAGGAACGGCTCAAGGTACTGCTTCAGATGGCCGGGGCCACGGCCCATGAGTTGAACCAGCCATTGATGGGCCTGCTAGGAAATATTCAGTTGATGAGGTTGAACAAAGATACCCCTGAAAAATTGGCCGGGCACATGGACATAGTCGAAGAGGCCGGCCAACGGATAACCGATATCATAAGAAAGATCCAGGATATTCGCCATTACGATACAAAACCCTACCCTGGCGGAACCCCCATTATTAACCTCGACCAGAAGTTGAATATCTTTATTGTGGAAGACTCGGTCGAGGATTTTGAGAGGATTGAAACAATTCTGAACACTCATACCGGGATAACCCTGTCTCGTGCCACCACCATCAAAGATGCAGTCCAATTACTGGACAACGGCCACGTTGATCTTATTCTTTTGGACCATGTGCTTCCGGATGGCAATTCCCTTGATTTCTTAAGGATCATGGATGAAAAGGTGACAGGGATACCGGTCGTGGTCATTACCGCTCATGGAGATGAGATGGTCGCTTCCCAGGTGATTCAGGCCGGCGCCCATGATTATCTTCCTAAAGAAAGGGTGAGTGACCAATCCCTTTCTCGAAGCATCAATAATGCACTGGAAAAAGGTCGCCTGAAAAGAGAAATAAAACTGGCCATGAAGAAGATGGTTGAAATGTCAACCAGAGATGATCTCACCGGGCTCTATAACCGGCGATACTTTATGGAGGCGTTGGAGCGGGAGGTGGCAAGGGCAGGGAGATACGAGTTTGAAATCGTACTTTGCATGGCGGATCTGGATCACTTTAAAAGAATCAATGACACCTATGGTCATCCTGTCGGCGACAGGGTCCTGTCTGAAATCGGTAGAATGCTGAAAAAATGCTTTCGTCAAAGTGACCTGGTATGCCGCTATGGGGGTGAGGAGTTTGCTGTTATTCTTCCCAACACCCGGATTGAAGAGGCCCGCACAGTAGGCGAAAGATTCAGGGAGATGGTGGCGGGGTACGCGTTTGAATATGAGGAAGCTCAATTTCAGATG
This sequence comes from Deltaproteobacteria bacterium, assembly GCA_016930875.1. Taxonomy (NCBI): domain Bacteria; kingdom Pseudomonadati; phylum Myxococcota; class Myxococcia; species Deltaproteobacteria bacterium. The sequence continues at coordinate 7,686 of JAFGFW010000196.1, forward strand.
ACAGTCAGCATAGGCATTGCAAAACTGGATGGCTCAGAGTCAAAAACTCCCATGGAATTGGTAGCCAAGGCAGACGAGGCCCTATATCGCGCCAAGGGCGGGGGAAGAAACCGGGTCAAGGTCTATAGATCATGAATCCGAGGCATGAAATGCGAAGCCAGAGACTCAAGATATTATTGATTCAGGACAACCCTGAGGAGGCTGGGGTGATCCAGGAGATGCTGTCAGAAGTTAGGGATGCTTCATTTGATCTGGAATGCGCCGATGGGCTGTCAACTGGAATGGAGCGCCTGGCCGCAGGCGGGATTGATCTGGTTGTGCTTGATCTCAAGCTTTCAGACACCCAGGGGCTTGACGCTATCGTGAAGGCACACGCTGAAGCACCGGAAGTGCCGGTCCTGATGTTGAGCGGACATCACGACGACATGGCTTGCATCGAGGCATTGAAGAAGGGCGTACACGACTGCCTGCCCAAAGAGCACTTGCATCCCCACATGCTATGGCGGGTCATACTCTATGCCATCGAGCGCAAGCGGGCTGAAAAGGCGCTACTGGCGAGCGAAATGCGTTTTCGCCTTATAATAGAAAAGAATGCTGACGCCATCTTCGTTGTAAACAGTGAGGGAAGGGTGCGTTTTGCCAACCCGGCTGCGGAACGTCTTTTCGGCCTGAGAGGCGAAGAACTGGTTGGAAGAATGTTCGGGTTTCCTCTGACAGCAGGCGGATCCACTGAGATTAACATCATTCGCAGGCATGCAGAAGCAGCAGTAGCGGAAATGGGTGTGGTGGAGATGGAGTGGGAAGGTGAAATCGCATATCTCGCATCACTGCATGATATTAGTGAGCGGAAGCGGACAGAAGAGGCGCTGAAAAAATCGCGCGATGAATTGGAAAAAGCGTTGTCAGAATTAACAAATACACAAACAAAGATGATACAATCCGAAAAGATGGCTTCCATCGGACAGCTTGCAGCAGGTGTAGCCCACGAAATTAACAACCCCACCGGTTTCGTAAGCAGCAATATGAATACATTGTCGGATTATCAAAATGATACAGAAAGAGTTATAGCGGAATACAGGAAGTTGGCATCAGACCTGAAAGACAACATGGCCGGAAATGAAACGCCATCCTCCGTGTACGAGCAGGTAAAGCGTCTTGAAAAGCTGGAATCTGAAGTTGACATCGATTTTATCTTAAATGATAGCAAGGAGCTAATCAAAGAATTTCAAGAGGGGACTGAGCGGATCAAGAAGATTGTGCTTGATCTGAAGGACTTTGCCCATCCGGGTAAGGACAAGTTGCAATCCGCAGACATCAACAACTGCCTTGAATCAACTCTGAACGTTGTCTGGAACGAACTCAAATACAAAGCCACTGTGACAAAAGAATACGGAGACCTGCCCCTGGTGGAGTGCTATCCGCAGCAGCTTAACCAGGTCTTCATGAACCTTTTGGTTAATGCGCCCCAGGCCATAGAAGAGAAGGGGAGATCAAGATTGTCACCAGGGCCGTTGATGGCTATGCGGAAATTAAGATAAGTGACACGGGATCAGGCATACCCAAGGAAGACCTCTCTAAAATATTCGATCCGTTTTTTACCACCAAGGAGGTAGGAAAAGGAACAGGGCTGGGCCTTAACGTGGCCTATAACATCGTTAAAAAGCACAAAGGCACCATTGATGTGGAGAGCACAGTGGGCAAGGGAACCACGTTTACGATTCGAATACCAATCACCAATGACCAACACCGGGAGGTCTAATATGGCATTAAAATACAAACACACCCTCCTGCTCGTGGACGACGAGGAATCTATCACCAAATCGCTCCAGCGTCTCTTTCGCAAGGAGGGATACGAGATCTACACGGCATCAAGCGGGCAGGAAGGGCTGGAGCGATTAAAAGAAGTCGGGAAGCCCTTTTCCCTTATCATTTCCGATCAGCGCATGCCGGCGATGAATGGAGCCGAATTTCTGGAGAAGGCAAAGAAGATCTTTCCCCAGGCCATACGAATCCTCCTGACAGGGTATTCTGACATGGACGCCATTGTGGATGCCGTCAACAAGGGAGAGATCCACCGGTACTTCGCCAAGCCCTGGAATGATGACGATCTCGTGCTCCAGATCCGACAGTCTCTTGAACAGTATGAACTCGTTGTGGAAAACCGGAGGTTGCTCGCTCTGACCAAGAAACAGAACGCAGAGTTAAAGGAACTCAATAACAGCCTGGAAGAAAAGGTGGCTGAGCGAACCAGAGAAGTCATTGAGAAAAACGAAGAGCTTTCTTCCCTGAACAGGGAACTGGAGGCGAGCCTTTATAACACAGTGCGCGCATTTGCCTCGTTAGTGGAGATGCTCACTCCCTCACTGGCCGGGCACGGAAGGCGCGTGGGGGCTGTTTCGCGCAAGATCGCCCAGGAGCTCGGCCTGAGTGAAGACGAGGTTGATCAAATAGAGATCGCCGGCCTTCTGCATGACGTAGGCAAGCTCGGATTTTCAAAGAAGCTCCTGAAATACCAGGAGGACGCTTGGGACGGTCAGGACAAGGCTTTGTTTCGCAAACACCCGGAGCAGGGCCAGGCAGCAGTCCGGTTTATCAATAAACTGGACCATGCGGGAATCCTGATCAGATGTCATCATGAGCAATATGACGGCCAGGGATATCCTGACCAACTGGCCGAGGAGGAGATCCCCTTGGGCTCCAGGATCATTGCCGTGGCAGATGCCTATGACAGGATCGTCAAGCTAAAGGTTATTGACGGCGACACCTTGAAAAGAGCGTCAAGAGAGGCTGATGCAACTCAGGGCCATCCAACAGAGGAAGTCCTGCAAAAAGCCGCAGTGCTTCACCTGAGGGAACAGGCTTTTACCCGATATGATCCCGATATTGTGAAGATGTTCCTGGCTGTTCTTAAGACACAAGGGATAGAGGTTGAAAGAGAAAAGGAGGTTTCCATTGAGGATCTCAAGGAGGGCATGTTTCTTTCAAAATCGCTTCATACCTCCAGCGGACGATTTCTGCTCCCTCACAATACTGTCCTGACTGAAGACCTTATTGGCAAGCTAAACACTATACATTCTCTTGATCCAATAACCGAATCAGTTCACGTGGAGGTAAAGTAGAATGGACAAAGAAGCATTCTTGAAAAAACTCGACAACATCCCGAATCTTCCGACTTTGCCTGTTATTGCTTTTAAAGTCAACAAGATGCTCCAGGATGATGATGTTTCCATCAGGATGCTGAGCGAAACCATAGAAAAAGACCAGGCCATGGTTTCAAAGATCTTGAAGCTCGTCAACTCGGCCTTCTACGGGTTTCGGTCGAAGATCAACACTATTTCTCACGCTATAACCATATTAGGCCTCAGCACCATCCGCAATGCCATTGTTTCGATTGCCGTAGTTGACGCTTTTTCCGGAAAGGAAGCTTTTGAGGGGTTTGACATTACGGACTTCTGGAAGCATTCCGTTGCAGTGGCCGTGACCGGCAGGCACATGGCCGAGAAGACCCGTCTGAGCGCCCCGGATGAGGCCTTTGTTGCCGGAATCCTCCATGATGTGGGAAAGGTGGTCTTGGCCCAATATTTCCAAGAGCCTTTCGGACAACTCTTGACATGCGTACGAGACGATGGCCTATCATTCTATGAGGCTGAAAAGAAGCTATTGCCGGCAGACCACGCACAAATCGGAGGCCGTCTGGTCAAGAAATGGCAGCTTCCAGCCAGTCTGGTCGAGACGATTACCTATCACCACGCAGTCATGAAATCGGCCATCAATGTTAACCCAATAATGGTAGTGCATGCTTCCGATTACGTTGTGAACAACTACAAGACCGATTCACAGGACGGCCTCGAGTTATCAGGGCTTTTCCCTGAGGCCGCCAAGATAATGGCAGCCGAATTGAAAGCCTTGCCGGACTGGTTTCCAGCGGTGGCAACCGAAATAGAGCAGGCCTGCGACTTCTTTATCGAAGATGGGAGATAGATATTCGTTGAGTCGTTGAGTGGTTAAGTGGTCGGAGGGAATGTCGGACAAAGTGAGAAGTGATTTTCAAGGCCTAGACTCAAACAGTTAACGACTTAACTACTCAAGCAGCGGCATGCGGAGTGAAAACCATGAACGATTCAAAACACACCGTTCTCTGCGTAGATGACGATCAAAACATCTTAAGCGCCTTGAAGCGATTGCTTCGAAAAGAGGGCTACAACTTCCTGATGGCTTCAAGTGGAGCAGAGGGCCTTGAGATCCTTAAAAACAATGATATTCAGATGGTGATGTGCGATCAGAGGATGCCGGAGATGAGCGGCACTGATTTCCTTGCCAGGGTAAAAGAAGAGTATGCTGATATCATTCGTGTCATCTTAAGTGGTTACACAGAGGTGGACGCAATTACGGAGTCGATCAACAAAGGACATGTCTACAAGTTTTTTCTCAAACCGTGGAATGATCAGAGTCTGAGGCTGGAGATCAAACAGGCCCTGGATCAATACGACCTTATACAGGCGAACAAAAAGCTTGACGAAAAGGTTATGGAACAGAATGAGGAGTTGAAAAGCATAAATGAAAATCTTGAGACACTGGTTAAACAGAGAACCGAGGATCTTGAAATTCAGAACCAGGCCCTGGAACTCTCACGCGCCATGCTTGAAGTTTTGCCCGTACCGATCATTGGTGTGAGCGCTGAGGGTATGATTGCGGTAATCAATGAAAAGGCCCAAACGCTATCATACAATGGCCGGGCCATCGAGATAGGCGGGGAGATTATCGATTACTTTTCAACTGATATTCAAGAAAGGGTGGCCGGTGCGCTGGAAACCGACAAGGCACAGACGCTAAAGGGAGACGGGTTGCCGGACGGGGCATACGATATTGATATCACCCCCCTTTTGGGACGTTTTCGAGGAAAAGGTGTGATCATGACATTGAGACCGGCGGGTTAGTTGTTGGTTGAGTGGTTGAGTAGTTGAGTGGTTGAGTAGGTGGAAGAGTTTGGCGTGAAAAAGGGCATTCACAAATGAGAAATAGAGCAGTGAAAGGTTGGCGCTTTCCCATGGTCCTGATTCTGGGAGCAATCGTAGCCGGCATGACGCTGATGGCTGCCTCTGCTCCAGCCGGAGAGAAGCAAAACAGAAGGATCTATCGCACTGTTATCGAAAACCCTTCTGTTCGAGATTCTGACGGCCAGGCGCGTCTGCAGGAAGTCAAGATTGGCGTCCTGGCCAAGCGGGGGAAAGAACGGTGCTTGGCAAAATGGGAGTTGACAGCCGATTACCTGGGGAGGCAAATCCCGGGCTACTCATTCGCGATAGCGCCCCTTACATATGACGAGATTTATCCGGCTGTTGAGAACAAAAAGGTGGATTTCATTCTGACCAACCCCTCACTATACGTGGGGATAGAGCGTTTTTATGGCGCCACCCGGATCGTGACGTTAACCAACATTCAGGTGGGAAAAGCTCGTACGAACTATGGCGGCGTCATTTTCCACCGGGCAGATCGCAAGGAGATCAAGAACCTGGATGACCTTAAAGCAAAGACTTTCATGGCCGTTGATGAAAACTCTTTTGGCGGCTGGCAGGCGGTCTGGCGGGAACTGAAAGAAAACGGTATTGATCCGCATCGCGATTTTGCCGATCTTAAGTTCGGCGGCACCCATGACGCGGTTGTCTATGCAGTGAGAGACGGTAGGGTTGATGCCGGGTCGGTCCGAACCGACACACTCGAACGTATGGCGATGGAAGGTAAGATCCGCCTGGAAGAATTCCGGGTGATCCACGAACACGGGGGGAAGATTTGTTTCCCCCTCCTGCATTCGACGCGAGTCTATCCGGAGTGGCCTTTGGCCAAAGCCGGGCACGCTTCAGAGGACTTGGCGGAGAAAGTCGCTTCCGCCTTGATGGAGATGCCTCCGGACAGTCCCGCTGCGACCTTTGCCAGAAACGCCGGGTGGACCATTGCTTTGAACTATGAACCGGTGCACGAGTGTCTAAGAGAGCTTAAGATCGGTCCTTACAAGGACCTGGGAAAGATAACCCTGACCGATGTTATAAGAAACTACTGGCGCTGGATCCTTGTTTTCTCTTGTTTGTTTCTCGTACTGGCAGTGGCCCTTCTAGTCATACTAAAACTCAACCGGAAAATTAACGCATCTCATATGGCGTCAGAAGCAGAGGTTGAAGAGCGCAAACGAGCCGAGGAAGAACTGCGAGAAAGCGAGGAAGGATTCCGCACGATTTGCGAATCCGCTCAGGATGCCATCATCAGGCTTGACCATGGCGGCAATATCTCACTCTGGAACAATGCTGCTCAAGAAATGTTTGGATACTCACATGAAGAAGCAATGGGACAAGATATACATGAATTAGTGGCGGCTGAATCACTTCTTGAAGACCACAGAAAAGCATTTCCTGCTTTTCAGAGGACAGGAACGGGAGCGGCAGTCGGGAAAACCATAGAACTGCCGGCGGTGAGAAAAAACGGCGAGGAGTTTCCTGTTGAGCTTTCTCTTTCGGCCGTTAAGGTAAAGGGCAAATGGCATGCAGTGGGAATAGTGCGTGACATTACAGAGCGCAAGCAGGTCGAAGAGAAATTGAAAAAGGCCAAGGAGGCAGCAGAAGCGGCCAACCAGGCCAAGAGCGAGTTTCTTGCCAATATGAGCCATGAGATCCGCACGCCCATGAACGGTGTGATTGGAATGACAGAGCTGCTGCTGGATACGGAATTGACTCCCGAACAGCGTGAGTATGCCGAAATAGTGCGTAACAGCGGCGACGCGCTTTTGGCCGTGATCAACGACATTTTGGACTACTCAAAGATCGAGGCCGGACAACTCAACATGGAGACCATCGACTTTGATCTCAGGGTGACAGTTGAAGATACGACTGATGTTCTCGCCATGACAGCTCACAAGAAGGGTCTTGAATTGGCCTGCCTGATCAACCAGGATGTTCCGGCGCTCATGCGCGGCGATCCCGGGCGGTTGCGGCAGGTACTGATTAATCTTGCGAACAATGCGATCAAGTTCACGAAAAAAGGCGAAGTGGTGATCCGCGCGGATCTTGAAGAAGAAGATGACACCCGCGCCACGGTGCGCTTCAGCATTTCGGACACCGGCATAGGGATCGCCCGGGACCGCATGGACAGGCTTTTCAAGTCGTTCTCGCAGGTGGACTCCTCATCGACCCGCAAGTACGGCGGCACAGGGTTGGGACTGGCCATTTCAAAGAGCTTTGCAGAGATGATGGGCGGCAAGATCGGAGTGGAAAGCCCTTCGACTTCGCTCAGGACAGGCCCTTCGACTTCGCTCAGGACAGGCCCTTCGACTTCGCTCAGGACAGGCCCTTCGACTTCGC
>JAFGFW010000197.1 GCA_016930875.1 Deltaproteobacteria bacterium
CGTTTGTATTTAACAAACAATCTGGACGATATGCCCCGATCCGTCATCAAAACAGATTCATTTATTTGCCAGATAAAATATCTCCCGACGATCTCTTTGAAAGATATATGCATAAGATCGTTCATTGTTACTACGGCGATTGTGCTGCCGGACACTTGGCATCCGATGGGCTTACGCCATCCCAGAAAAAGGTTCGGGAATTTCAAAAGGCCTATTTTGCTGAGGTCTATCCAATCATTCGAGGGGCATCGGAATCAGCAATTGATGCCGTTAAGACCTTCCTAAAGCGCTTCAATTTTACGACAGGTGATAGCGAACTTTTTGCTAATGAGGCATTAGAAACAGCTACTCAAAAATATAGTTTTGAACTAACCAATTCTGCACTCGCTTTGGAGATACTCGAAGACCTGACTCATATCTACAAATACTTTCGCCTTGAGGACGCCAGCCCATTCGGAGGCAAGTTCCCAATCAAGCCGTCTTTTGAACTTGTTGACGAAAGGGCTATCGAATTCTTGCGCAACTCCGACAATTTCTATTTCGGCCGATATTTCAGCGATCCACAGACACAGGAGTCTTTGAAAAAATGGCTGACAAACGAATATATGAGATCAGGCCGTAATTTAAGAGACCCCGGAGAGATGAGCAAGTTTATTAAAAGGTTTCAAGGTCGAGTGAACCAAGAGGACTACAAAATCCTGCGAGTCGTGGAAACAACCACGAATAGAGCTCGAAACTGGGGCAATATCTTCACAGTTGAAGAGGCTCAAGGTGCAACCATCGAGATCACTGGCCCGATGGACAATGTCACATGCTCTTGGTGCAAGGGCATGATCGGCAAACAATTCAAAGTAGATGCAGTCGTGCGCCAAGTTAAAGATGTGATAATTTCTAGCCCCGAAGATCTGCCTCTTCTCAATCCCTTTTTGCCCGGGAGAATCGATAAGGATATGGTGGCTGACATCAGTGAGGATCATCTTTTAGCTCAGGGGATTGCCTTGCCTCCATATCACCCGCATTGTCGGCATGGGTATGTGGTGGATCAATTCAAGTGATCATAGGTAGTTTTTTTCAAATGGATGGAAAAATGATCGATGAGGAAAATATGAATATAAACAACGAGATAAAACGACAAAAGGTGTTTCGCGGTATAGTGAAAGTGCTGGGGAGTTTTCTGGGCAAGCATAGTTACTTCTGTAGGACGCATTCTGATGAGAGTCCAAGGAATGACTATGCTGACGAAGAATCAAAAAACAGAACTTCTCCAGAGCTGGAAAAACCAAAGGACACTAAGCCTGTCACTAACGATTAAAGGTTCCCTCCACTGTGATGAGCCCGCTGACGTCTTAAGGGAAATACTTGAGCGAGCAAGGTTTGCCAATATCGAAAGTAAAAATAAGGCACAAGAAAAAGGCGGAGAGCCCTCAGCCCTTCCCCCGACTGTTGCGGCCTCCGCCGAAGATTTTGTCGAGGTGACATATCGTGCCCTTTCCGCCGCTGTACTTGCAGATCGTCCGATCGATTTCTCCAATGAAAAAATGCTCAAGCGGGCTACACGTCTCTTAAAGAATCAAACCGTATTCAAGGATCACGACACCAGTGTAGATAACTGGGTGGGTCAGGTGGAGGATTCGCTCTGGGACGACCAGACAAAGGGAATACCGCCCGGCATCAATGCCATTCTGAAACTCGATATCGTCAAGGATCCGATGACCGTTCGCGGGGTTCTTCAGGGTGTGATTCATTCTGCGAGTGTTACAGTTTCGTTTGAATGGAAACCCAGCCATTCCAAATTGATGGATGACGGTACATTCTTCGAAAAGATGGGTGATGAGGTTGACGGAGAACTCGTCCGGATCATTGTGACAAAGATCGACCGCTTCCTTGAGATATCCCTCGTCTGGCAAGGCGCTGATGAATATGCAAAACAGATCGGGCCCAACGGCAAGCCAGTCAGTCAATTCATTGAGACAGATTCCCAACGCGACGTTGGGCAATTGTCCTACAATTCTTCAAAGCAAGTATCGAAGGAGGATGAGATGGAAGAACTTAAAACACTTTTGAAGCAAACATTTGGTCTGGAAATTAACGCAGATAACTTCACCAAGACCTTGGCGCAATATGTTGAACAGGCAAAGTTTGCCATCGGTGAGAAATATGATGCACAGGTTTCCAAACTGACCAGCCAACTGGATGAGGCGAGTAAGGTTATCGTGGGACTGGAAACCGAGATCAAAGAAATGAAACCAAAAGCCGAACTTGGCAATAAATATCTCGAAGACGAACGCGCTGAGGCAATTCGACTCTGCAAGCTCGTCAAAGGTGAAAATATCAACGATGCGATTTTAAAGACGCTTGAAAATGGAGAGCTCACGCTCGTTCAGGCGTGGAAAGAGGAATTCAGAAAAGAAGCCGAGCTTAAATTTCCAAACAAGTGCGCAAAGTGCGGTAGTACGGAGATTACACGCCAGAGTTCTAATCCGGCCAAAGATAAAGAGGAAAGCAAGTCATCTGTGCTTTCAAAACCGACTTCAGATTATGTGAGAGATCTACATACGCTCTAACGAAAGGAGAACGCAATGGGTACAATAAAAGAGGAACTTAAAGGGATTTTGACTCTTGCCTTTGAAGTGAAGGCGGGTCTTGGCGTTTTGGCTCCGAACACGCCTGTGCGACTTACCGGCATTAACGACTACGAGGTCGAACCATACGTAGGGCCGGGGCAACCAGATTTCTTTCCGCATGTCGGTTATGTCCTTATTCCAAATAGCAAGCCCGACTCCAAGGTCGTGGTAGCCACAAGGGCGCGAGCCGTTCAAAGGCTCATAACGGGCGAGGCGATTTCTATCGGCAAACCACTGACGTTTAACACCGACGGAAAGGTCATTTTAGCCACGTTCCGCGAGGCGCAGGCCGCCTTCAAGGTAATGGATTTCATGTGGGATGGCGGCGAAAAGCTTATCATCGACACACAGGTGATTCAGGAGGGTTTTGAATTCTTCACGGGCGCGGATATTCCGATGACCGCTCAAAATATAGCAAA
>JAFGFW010000198.1 GCA_016930875.1 Deltaproteobacteria bacterium
AACACCGTCACGGCGCATCCGGCGGGCCACTTTGTCAGCCAGGAAAAGTATCTCCTTCCTGACAAAATCAAGCTGCAGGATGTCTTGGGGGAATGTCTTTTCGTTGCCAACAGATTTTGCATCAGTGGCCGGGATCACGTCTCTTTCATCTATTCCCTGAGCCAGTTGATGCATTCCGGCGCCGTGTTTTCCGAGCTTTTTTTCTAAAACATCGGCTGGGAAACGAGCCAGGTCCCCAATAGTCTGAATGCCGAGACGATGGAGTTTGCCCTGAGTCTTTTTTCCCACGCCCCACATCTTATCAATGGAAAGCGGCTCCAAGAACTCTCGTACCCGGTCAGGCGGCACGATCGTCAAACCGTCCGGTTTGTCAATGTCCGAGGCGATCTTCGCCACAAACTTAGACGGTGCAACACCGGCTGAAACCGTCAGTCCGGTTTCTTTTCGAACCATGTTCTTGATCTTTATGGCAATGTCGTCTGGTTGACCAAAAAGTCGTGTGGAACCTGTGACATCCAGAAAGGCCTCATCTATGGAAACCGGCTCGACCAATGGCGTAAAAAGACGGAATATCTTGAAGACCCGACTGGACATCTCCTTGTACCTGGACATCCTGACGGGCAGGAATATTCCTTTGGGGCAAAGGCGCATTGCAGTGACTATGGGCTGCGCGGAATGGACACCGAATTTGCGAGCCTCATACGACGCAGATGACACCACACCCCTTTCCCTCGTGCCGCCGACTATGACCGGTTTACATTTCAATTCCGGGTTATCCAGTACCTCAACTGACGGATAAAACGAATCCATGTCCAAGTGTATGATTGCTTTCGATTCAAGCTGAGTATTCATGTTCCCAGGCGCTTTATCCCTGATCATTATCATCGTTGGGATGTCTCTGGCCCGAGAATATAGGCCCTTTTCTGCCAACACAAGGGCTTTTTGTAGAGCCAATGCCCGCGTGATTGAGGGGCTTACCCAAGGCCCTTTTGCTTCGTCTCATTTCACAAATTCACTGGGGCACCTGGGGGCCTTTGACTTTTTTAACCTAATTTCGCATGCAAGGATAGATCAGATTGAAAGAAACTGAGCCATGCCAAGAAGAGCCAGGCTAGATGCCTCCGGAACCCTGCATCATGTCATTTTGCGGAGTATTGAACGGAGAAGCATCGTTGACGACGATCTAGACCGGCGGGATATCGTCTTCCGTAAACAGGAACAAGAGCGTCAGGCCGCAACAATCAAGTCGGCCCTGCAATTTTTTGGCGACTATTGAGTTCCCCTGTTTTTTCTTTCGCTGCCTTGGAAACACCAAGAAAAGCCAAGCAGGTTAAAAAAGTTAAACCGTAGACCAAGGAAATGCCTCTCTTATCAGACGCCACATGAAGTCTTCTACAGCGCTATTCGTGGTGCACTTGCATGTTGAATTCACCACTTCCTGTCATCAATAAACTTTTCCATCAAGTTCATATTGGTATTCATTTTGCGCTCCAAGTAAAGAGATAAAGGCTTTCGCCACCCCTACCGAATCAAAAGACTTTTTACTGAATACTATGATGGCTTCTAATTTTCATCCAGCGTTTTCAAAAATTCATGATAACGTTTTTTTGTTGAATCAATTATGTCGGCATAGAACAATATTTCGAACCCTGATCTATATTTTAGTCTTCTTTTCAGTTCATCATCTATTTTGCTTCCGACAAGATATCCACGACTTGAACGGAAGGTAAGATAAGTCTCAGCTATTGTCATGTAGGTTTCTAATTGATTTAAATAATCTAGTTTAAGAATATGAGATGGCTTCTTTAGTTCTAGCAGGATCAATTTATCACCAACAGTTCCGCATACGAAATCGGGTCTTTTTTCGCCGTATTTCTTTTTATCTCTCTTTGCCATCTCCTTCCCAATTGAGGTTCGCAACGTTTTATTCGAATGTAGAAGCCAATAGTGTTCATCGACTAACCACATTGCTCGTTCCAGGATGCGATGTATTGAATTATCCCCTCGAATCTCAAATGTCCTAGAGTCGTTAATCTGTTGTTCGAAAACCTCGATAGTCTCCAACCTGGTTCTAACTTGTTGTGCTACGTTTGTAATCACATTCAAGGACCAGCCTTGTAGCAAGATGTCAAGATTCTCTAAGGCTCTCTGCTTCTGCTTTGGCAGTTTTCGAACGATTGTCAGATAAGCGTCCCTAAATCCGGTATTTGCATTGGTAAGGACATCAGATATCTCACCAAAAGTTTCTATAACCGAATTAAAATCCTTGGCTGAAAACTTTTCTGGTGAAATAGCCCCGGCGAGTTCTTTAAGAAAGTCTGGATAATCCGCAACGAGCTTGGCAATATCGGCTTTTCTTGACGTCGACTTTGCTCCCTTCTTTGTCGCCAATTCAATTAACTGAGCAGACGTCTTCCAACCGAGCTTAGGGCCAAGATCCCGGTTAATAATATCCACGACCTTCTCCCACTGGTTAGGTTTTGGAAAGTGAAAAGTGTGCCTTCCTCCAGGCCACCACTTACTTAGGGTTATGCGCTCCTCGGTATTGCCGAACTGTGGGCTTGATGAGGTTATCTGGACGCTAAATTGCCTGTTAATTGGACGAAGGGCTTTTACCCAGTCAGGTTCAAATCTCCCTTTCTCGCAACTTACACATTCGGACGCACTAATTTTGTTCTCTGTTCCGCAATTACTACAAATTTTTAGATGAGTTTTCTTGGTTTGCCTCGGAATGTTTTTTTTCTTTGGCATATCGCTCACTATGGCCTAAATCAAAGAATAAAGTGGACCATAACCAACGTTTCAGAACGTCAATGAACCTGGTTAACATAAACCAAATAGGCGTGTCTTCCCTCATGCCGTTGCTCTTGTTTCGAACGTATCTTTTCGGGAAGTTGTTCAGCTTCATACTTGAAAAAAAGGTGCCGATCCTTTCGCCAAGCACGCCTTGTCTTTCTTGGCACACATAGACGTTTATGGTTAACAGTCAAACCCGTCACAATCTGTGGCTGATGCTTTCCACAAAGAGACTCCTTGTCGGGATTCAACGAAAAGGAACATTGACCGACAATCTCTTTAAGCGTTCCCTTAAACGAATCAGGGACGCAATATCCAGAAAAACACAGGTCATCGCAGTAGCGTGTGTATTTAAGACCATAGCGATCTGCCAGTCCCAGAAGCCGTCTATCTAATCTCCGGCAAACCAAATTGGCAATGTCTGTACTCATCGGTCCCCCTTGAGGAACCTGGGCCAATAATGTTGACAGCCGAGTTAGAATACTGGCAACCGGAGGGGAACAGTCCAATTCATGACGGAAGGTATGATAGACGAGATGGTGAGATATGCTGGGGAAAAATTCTTTGAAATCGAGACTCAACACCCATTCATGGCCAGCATGCATTTTTGCATTTGTAAGATTGGAGCGTCCTTTGACACCACAGTGGACGCAACTAGGAAGCTCGATCTCTTTTAAAAGGTTATGTATAGAGACCTGAATCCGTTTCAATCGAGGATTGGGTGCAGAAATCTGCCGTAGTTTTCCATTCTTTTTCTTCTTTTGCCAAAAACTATAGGAAACTTCGGCTTCTGCTGCCACCTTCTGCAATTCATCCACGCTGCTGTGGAGGCGAAAAACCAAATGCTTCAGGGTTCTGATGGCGAGAGTCTTTTTCGAATAAGGATCAGGCAATCTTCGACAGCTCCCCGTTAAGCTTGAACAATAAGAGTGAAAGGATGTTCTGCTGCAGCTTACGGAATTGTTTCTTGTCTTCCGAACTCAATTCAGTTGGCACTTCCGATGCCGCAAATACCAAGGCATGCTCAGAGACTTTCAAAGCATCAGCGAACTCCTTGATCTTATCTGCGCTCGGACCTTTTTTGTTGCTTTCGATCAGGGAAAGGTAATTCTGAGATATGCCCAATAGTTCAGCCATCTCTCCCTGACTCATCCCCTTAACAGTCCTGACTAATTTTAATACATATCCAATTTTCATTATATTCACCTCTTCCGAGGATTATTTTAAAAAAGGGTAGGTTATCTCATCAGGCAACCTGCCGAGACTTGCGTATCATCCTCGTCCACCAGGCACGAAGGACTGTGAAGGTGGCTTTGGAGAACGCAACACAGGTTAATCTCATCCATCCGATTGCCAAAGAAACTCTAAGGGATCTTTTTGTAGCTTTCAGATAGCTTTCCAAACCCGACTCAGTCAGAATATCGACTGATGAGACGGAACTCATTGAAACGCTCAAATTCATGAGTAATGCTTCGCTTTCCCGAACGACCTCAAGTGCCGCACGGATTTGTCTAATGTCCCTCGTTGACATTGAGTCTTTCCTCCTTTCTCTAGATTTACTTGAGATAGGAGAGCAACGTGGGCTTCCCAAGAAAGCCGCTTTCTCTGCAGACGTTACCCCACTTCAAAAGAAACACGGTACCAGTTCTTTGTGTCCTTTCGCCTACCCAGGCTTAATGACAAACGCACACTCTGCGTGCTGCATCTGCCCCGTGCGGAACATACGGCAATATCCATGTACATTTCGTGCACGCCGTTGGTCTTAAACATTGGCCAGTCGTCAAGTGGCCATGGACCATGCGCATATGCACACGGGCTTGCTGCATGCGTCATATGCCGCCGTTAGGAACCACAACAATCAGGTTGTGGGATCAGGGAGTTCCCTGATCTGTTATCTCGTTTGCACGAGAAGGTCGAATGACCTGTAAACAGGGTAACAATTCTGCTGGGCATTAGACTCTGCTGTTTCAATGATTTTTCAAAGAACATGGACGGCGAATCGCCGTCGGTACACGTCTAATTTAATCACAACCCTTCGATTGTCAATAGGAATCAAAGCAATTTTTTTAAATACTTGAAAACTGGTAATCTTTTTTCCAACAAATAGTAATATAAATGGAGGGCTTGACGATATATTTGCTGTTATTTTAGCTTGTTGTATGCGACCTTGAGTTACTGTAGTGGCTTTTTTATAGAGACATACTATAAGTTGTGTATCTTAAGGGTCGGATGTACGAGGTGCCTTGTTGGGTATCTGATTGAATTTTTGGCAAGGGAGGCACTTGGGGACATCTTTGACTTTTTTAACCTAATTTCGTATGCAAGGATGAATTAGATTGAAAGAAACTGAGCCATGCCAAGAAGAGCTGGGCTAGATGCCTCCGGAAGCCTGCATCACGTTATTTTCCGGGGCATTGAACGAAGAAAGATCGTTGATGACTATCGAGACCGGCGGGATATTGTCTCCCGTCAACACGAACAAGAGCGTCAGGCCGCAACAACCAAGTCGACACTGCAATTTTTTGGCGACTATTGAGCTTTCCTAGTTTTTCTTTCGCCGCCCTGGAAACACCAAGAAAAGCCAAGCAGGATAAAAAAGTCCAGGGTGTCCCCAAAGTTCACCCAAAGTTTCAGGAAGTGGTTTGGATTGAAGCTTTGATGGGGTATGGACAGCTTTCAGGCGTGATCCATATCAGCTTATTCAGAAGGAGCAACTCGTATCCGAGCGGCGTGTATTCGAACTCGTATTTCATCGTAAATTGCTATACCCATAGCAGGCGCAACTTCCAAAGTCGCCACAAGGGCGTATGGCACTGCATCCTCAAGTGCCCCTGCATCAGATGTGCAATTTACTTGAATTTCCAAATTATCACCGTCAACGAAAGCAGTGGCACGATTGCCTTCAAGGATTTCATGTTGCAGTGTTCCCCTCTTGACTGCCTGCCAATTGGCTTGCTTGCGTTCTACTCTTAGAAGTTCTTTCGGGGGCTCGAACCAAAGAGCTGCACGTCGCCAATTCTGATGTGCGGGGTTGACTGGCGTATGCCATGCCAAAGTAATCGTTAGACGCCGCCATCCTCGCTTACCGCTGAGAGAAGGAGGCAGAGGAAAGCGATGAATGTGGGCATGATCTTTTTCTATTATTCCTCCACTGAGAGCGGTAGCCAGATTTTGTGTGCACTCTTGTACTCGGGCAACGTCGATTCCTCCATATCCCAGTAAACGCGCAATATATTCCTTAAATTGCCTACTATTTGCTGTGGTTCGCAAAATCCTCTCAAGAATATTCCAGGCTTCACCCCATTCAGATGCGTGTGTCAGAAGGGCTTTGAGCCATACGGAGGCGGGAACGGTGTCGATAATTTCTCCACCTGGTTCGCTTTTGAGCTGTTCCAACACATCGTAGAGTATCCCGGCGGCCCGACTTGTTATTGCCGCTGCGTTGCTTGTTCCTCGAGTATAACATACGCTTCTCAAATCACCAGGTGGAGGACCAGGGGTGGCCACTTTTTGGCCAGGGGCTAGAGCTCCGCCATAAACCTCAAAGTTCGCGCCCGAATTCGCTACTGGGCTTTCCAAAAAAACTATCTTACCACCCGGCGCAAGAATTTCTGGTTTAATTGCTCTTCGGAATCCTAAGCCCTGAGCATTTATTGGACTTGGCAAGCCTTCATCGACATAAGGTAATATTGCGCGTGGCAGATTAGGATGATCTGAACTGTCAAACTGTAATGCCCCTGTGGTTACTACATTTACGCCTTCGGCAGGTGAAAGCAGGCGTCTGTTGCGAACGTCAGCGGCAATTGCTTTGAGAAAAAGCTCTTGAACGGTTTCTCGCGACAAAGATGAAAAATCACTTCCAGTTACATCAAGGTGAATTTGCTGCGCGTGATTTCCTGAGCTGACAATAAAGAGAACCTGGTATTCCCATGTCAACCAGTCAAGAAGACGTGCGAAAGGACTCAGCGCCCCATGAAAAAGCCTGTCTTTAATGCCAACAGACAAGTTGATGATGCAGACCGTAGGGGCGGTTGCCGGATCATTTCCATCTCTTTCAAAAATACGACGCACGGCCCGATGAATAAGGTCAACCACTAAAATATTTTCTGCAACCGTCTCTTCTCGTGGCTGACGCCAATCGCGTGCATCCGGTTGCAGGATTGGACGAACATAAAGTGGTCGATTCAAAGGTTGTTCATGGCTATCCAAGTCGCCATGTAAAATCAAAGATGCCATCGCTGTTCCGTGACGGCGTTCTTGTGCCTGGTATTGCGATTCAACGTCATCGGGATCGTCGACAATGAGGCGGCCATTTAGTCTTTGATGACCTTGGAGTGGAAAACCATCTAATAATGCCACAACAGGCTCTCCAATATCGTCTCGAGGTTCTATCACCTCTGTGCCATCGATAACAACCTCATCATCGGGTATTATACCTGCCATCTGCCCTGTGGCTCGAAAGAACTGTATCTGCTCGCACTGTACAAGGCTAACATCATAACCAGACCCGTCAATTATCTCCGCGACTCCTGTAGCCGGTAATTCAGCGAGAAGTGCATGGTAGTTAATTTTCTCGATAATAGCTTCTTGGCTAATGTGGCCTCGCAGCGCTTCTACGAGGTTCGTAACACGCTCCCTAGCTGCCGCCCGCACGTGCAGGTTGCTCCGAAACCATAGTTCTATCTCACACGGAAGAATTTCTTTTTCGTGATCAACCCTTTCCTTCCAATCTTCAATGATGCCCGTTTCTAAAAGGCGATCTTTAACACCCCAAGGTCGTACGTCTCGCAAATGGGCAAAAAGTTCGTTCCATTTCCTAAGCCCTTGCGGGAGCTGTAACCCTTCCCCCCAGTTTCTCCAAAGTGAAAGCATTTGATTCAAGGCTTGCTGATTCGAAAAGACTAGGAAAATCCGACCACGTAATGCTTTTTCAGGCTTTGGGCGACCTTTGGAATCTAAAGCGAAAAAGTCATCATCAGGGGGGATATCTTCTTCTTCAATCTCGCCAAGAAACTCCATGCCTGGAATATTCCGGGCGGCGACCAAGAAATTTTCTACAGGGCCAACACTCTCAAGAACCAGCACTTCTTCAGGGATAGCACCCACAGCTTCAACACTTAGTCGTGCCCTTCGAGAGTCAAAAGCGTCTTTTAGGATTGTAAATCGTGGCCTGAGCCTATCGACCTGCCTATGACGGCTCGGACGGTGGATTGTGCCACCACCCCCATATTTCCTTCGCCTTTCGACAGGGGGGCCTGGTCTAGGAAGTATTAGCAAAGGCCGATCAGGCATTTATCATTCCTATTTGGCTATTGCTTATTGTTTATGGAAAAGCGGTTTTCCCATTGTGATAGTCGCTCGTTAACAATCCGTGTTATATTCGCGTCTGGAAGAGCCATCACATAACGGCGTTGAACATCAAGACTGAATTGCTCTAATTCTGAAAAACTCAGGCCGGAAAGGCTTTTGGAGAGTTTCTTGGGATTAAATTGAAATTTGAGCCCACGCCTTTTCTCAAAACGTGAAAACCATTCTCCAATATCGTCTAGCGTTGGCGGTGGCAGTTGCAACCTTAACTGAAAGCGCCTCCATACTGCTCGGTCGAGAAGTTCTGGATGATTAGTTGCTGTAACTACAATGACATAACTCGGAAGCGCATCAACTTGAAGGAGAAGTGAACTTACGACCCGTTTTATTTCCCCCGTCTCATGTACATCACCTCTCTCTTTGCCCACAACATCGAACTCATCAAAAAACAATACGGCCCGGCGAGTCCTGACTTGATCGAACAGGCGAGCGACTCGAACAGCTGTTTCCCCTAAGTAACTCTTTATTATCGATTCATATCGTACTACTAACAATGGCAGCGCCAATTCGTTTGCCAATGCCTCTGCAAGAGAGGTTTTCCCGTTTCCTGGAGGGCCAGCAAGAAGTACCCGATGACGGGGTTCAAGATTATGTGAGCGCAGAAGATCTGATCGGCTCTGTTCTTCAATCATTTCTTTGCATGCATTTGTGACAGCATCACTCAAAACCAAATCTTCTAACTGGCGGTTGGGGTTGATTTCGTAAAAGAGCTCTCCTACTGGGCCGTTGGCAACTGATGGTGCAGGGATTGATTTGAAATTATTGGACTGGTTTAAGTGAGCAGCCAGCCTGTCAGCAAGGATATGGTGCTGCTTTGCACGCTCCTCTGCAACAAGTGCCTCAAGCGTTTTACGAAACAGATCCCGCTCACCTCGTGCTCCGGCACGCACCAAATCTAGTAACAAATCGGCCCGCGCCATATTAAGCCCCCTGACTTGCGTAACGTCTTTGACGCATTGGAATTAACCTGTCAATAGCAGTTAAGGGCTGCCAGCTGGAAGATGCGAAAAACAGAGCTAAACACCCGCAACTGACAGTTTTTTATCCCATCTTTCCGAATTCATGTCAGGATTTCGTTGAATACATGCGGCTCAGGTCTTAATTTGTGGCTACCACATGAGAATATCACATACCTAGCTATTCCATTCAATACAACCTGGAATCCTTAAATTGGGAAACAATACCGAAACCGTCCTGAATATGCAACTTGAATATGGAATCTGGCTCACGAGACGAAGGACACTTTGGGGACCCAGTTTCATATGCAAGGATAAATCAGATTGAAAGAAACTGAGCCATGCCAAGAAGAGCCAGACTGGATGCCTCCGGAAGCCTTCAGCACGTTATTTTCCGGAGTATTGAACGAAGAAACATCGTTGACGACGATCGAGACCGGCAAGATATTGTCTCCCGTCAACACGAACAAGCGCGTCAGGCCGCAACAATCAAGTCGGCGCTGCAATTTTTTGGCGACTATTGAGCTCTCCTACTTTTTCTTTCGCCGCCTTGGAAATACCAAGAAAAGCCAAGCAGGTTAAAAAAGTCAAACCCGTCCCTAAAATTCCCCATCTTTCTTGCTATTTCTTCAAAATACGCAATGAGGGGTAAAAGTTGATTGGCATATCGGATGTTACTTGAATTGAAAGATTCTGCGGAGGACCGTTTGAGGGCTGTCGTCGAGAGGTTCGGCAGCATGCTAATATAGACGAGGAATTTCCGATTTCTCACATGGGGAGGTAAGAAAACGGATAAAGTGTCATTTTTCCGAAAAGGACACCGAATATAGTGATAGGGGGAATCAATCTAAGCTTTAACGCTGAAGTTTTGATTTGAGGAAATTGGATAAGGAAAGGTCTATTGTTTTAATTTTTCAGCTTTGGCAAGCTTCTCTTTTGCCTCCGCATTTTTGCCAAGCTGCATTAGGGTGCCCCCCCAATTTTGCCATATCATTGAATCTTGTGGTTCAAGGCCGACTGCCTCTTCAAAACATTTCGCAGCCTCTTCAAAATTTCCGTTATTGAATAGAGCCAGTCCTAAATTATTAAGGCTGTTGGCATCTCGTTGCAACTTAACAGCCGTTTTCATTTTTTCAAGAGCCTCTGCATGTCTTCCCATTGCTGTCAAAGCCATTCCCAAGTTAGACCATGCCTCAGCAGCAAACTGTGAATCAAGTTCGATTGTTTTTTGGAATTTCTGAGCAGCTAGTTCATATTCTCCCAGTTGAAACAAAAAAGTACCCCAATTGAGCCAAAGGATAGCAGACTCAGGCTTTCCGTTAGTTCCCTCTTGATAGAGTTTCATTGTCTCTTCGTGCCTACCTACCTCAAACAACGCAAACCCAAGGCTGTTGATAATAGCCATGTTATCAGGATTAAACTTCAAACCTTTTTTATATGTTGTGATAGCGTCTTCATGTTTTCCTTGTTTTTCTAGTACCCAACCCAGTTTGTGCCATGCATCGCCTAAACTTTCTTTTTTGCTTAGGGCAATTTCAAATTTTTCAATAGCTTGATCATAATGTCCAATTTGAACCAATGACCAACCCCAATTAGTCCAAAATTTCAAGTTGTCTGGATTATGTTTTATGGCTTCCTCATATTTTTCAATAGCGTCCTTATACTTGCCCTGTTTTTCCAAAACCCAGGCCCAATTCCCCCAAGCACTGGCGTAGTTCTTCTTCAGTTCAGTAGCTGTTTTATACTTGGCAGCTGCTTCTTCCCACTTGCCAGCCCTAGTTAATGCCAACCCCCAATTATACCAGGTTTCTGGTCTATTCGGTCCCTGTGTTGTGGCTAGTTTAAATCTTTCAAAAGCCTCATCTTTATTTCCAAGCATTTCTAACGCAGCGGCCCACATATCATTCACGGAGGCACTATCTGGCTTAACATCTGAAGCTTTTCTAAGTTTTTCTATCGCCTCTAAAGGCCTTCCCAACTTCACTAAAACAGCTCCCCAATTGTACCATGCCAAAAAAGCATCGGGACTGAGTTCTGTGCATTTAGAGAAAGCTATTATTGATTGGTCATATTCAGATTTATGAGCCAAGGCGATGCCAAGCTTGAACCAACTAAAGGCGGCTTCTTTCTCATTATCTTTTGCAATTTGCTCAAACAGGTTTACAGCGTTTTCATAATCCTTTTTTCCAACAGCCTGCATCGCCTGATTGAACTTGACACTCTCTTCCAGTTTTGAAAGTACATCTTGGAGTGGAAGTTCCAATCTAATTCTTAGCCCTCCTGGCGGAGAAGTCTCTGGCACTTGAGAAATGCCAGCAGAGCTTTTTTCTACTATTTGCTTGAGTTCAACCGCCCTTGCGTTCTCCTTTTCAATTTCTTCCAATTTAATTGAGGCACGAATTGTCGCTCCTAAAAACAATCCAAGTAGGATCACACAATGGATTATCAACCAGCCCTTGTAGATTTTTCCCGTTCCGTCAAGCAGCTTGTTTTGCCACAAAACTCCCAGGAAGTAGATCACAAACCCAATAAACGCTGCTAAATAGTTCGCACCAATAATCTTCCAATACATAGTCTTGCCTTTAAAGGAGTGGGCGGTTTACAGTAGAATTTTTGATGGCATGTATCACGTCAAGATGATTTTAGCGAGGATTAACGGGAGTTACACTATGACTGTGGGATAACCTACCGTCATCATATCTTGATCCAAGCTTCTATCTCTTAGTTTGTATATAAAAAGCCCTGGAAACGAGCAGGGCTTCGCATAGTTTTGGGGGCACTTGGGGGACATCTTTGACTTTTTTAACCTAATTTCGCATGCAACGATAGATCAGATTGAAAGAAACTGAGCCGTGCCAAGGAGAGCCAGGTTAGATGCCCCTGGAACCCTGAATTATGTCATTGTCCGGGGTATTGAACGGAGAAACATAGTTTACGACTGTCGAAACAGGCAAGATTTTGTCTGTTGCCTTCGGGCACCAGAGGTTCAGATCACAACAATCAAGATGATACTGCAATTTTTTGGCGATTGTTGAGCCACCCACTTTTTCTGCTGCCGCCTTGGAAACACCAAGAAAAGCCAATCAGGTTAAAAAAGTCCAGGATGTCCCCGAAATACCCCCGGTGGGCTTCTCCCGTTTGAAATTAAAAGAAGTTAAAAAAGTCAAACCCGTCCTCAAAGTCCCCCCCTATAAGCAGTTGGTCCCTTCGGGCCTTTAAGGACGAAATCCTGGCAAGCAGCTCGGACCGCTTGACTTCAAGGTCCTTCAGTTCTGACTCCGTTCTTGCAATCAGGCGGTCAATTTTCGATGTATCTTTCATGATGGAATATTTTATAATTTTATCAACAAATTATGTCAATATCCCCATTGAAACGGTTAGAAAATTTTTCAGAATATGGTGTTTACGAACCTGGGGAAATAGAAAGCATTGCGAAAATCAGATTGTTTCCGTGCGGCACCACGCATTATTGGGCCGTATAATGTGAGTATTTGCCCTTTTTTTTGCCGAAAACCTCTTGACTGTTGGGCTGGACAGTGACACAATACGAGATCATGAAACGGGATATCTACGCTAAGTTGCAATATTGGAAAGCATCCAGGAGGAGAAAACCACTCTTATTACAGGGTGCTCGGCAGACCGGAAAGACGTACATTCTCAAAGAATTCGCAGAAGGCGAATATGAAAATTGTATTTATTGTAACTTCGAAGAGGATCCCAGCCTCGATGAGTTCTTTCAGCGAGATCTGGACCCCTCGAGAATCCTACGGGATCTTTCCATTTACGCCAACAAGGAAATCAAGCCCGAAGTCGATCTTGTGATCTTTGACGAGATTCAGGTTTCGGGTCGGGCCTTGAACTCGCTCAAATATTTTGAAGAAAAGGCCAAGACCTTTCATATTGCAGCTGCGGGATCTCTCCTAGGTGTAAAACTCTCAACACCTGGTTCGTTCCCTGTCGGCAAGGTCAGTTTTCTGCATCTCTACCCCATGACTTTCCTTGAATTCCTCGATGCAATGGGAGAATCCAGGTACAGGAAATTGATTGAAGATATTGACGCATTCGCTCCTTTTGAAGAACCGTTCCATCTAGACTTGATAAATCACCTGGGTCGTTACTACGTTGTTGGAGGCATGCCGGAAGCAGTTAAACACTTTGCAGAAAAGGGCGATATACGGGAAGCGCGAGTGATTCAGAACGAAATTATAAACTCATATGTCCTGGATTTTGCCAAACACGCCCCGGCGGTGGAAATACCCAAGCTCACACAAGTTTGGGAATCCATACCGAAACATCTGGGGAGGGAAAACAAAAAGTTTATCTTCTCAGCAGTCAAAAAAGGAGCCCGGGCCCGGGAGTATCAAAATGCGTTAACTTGGTTGGAGGACGCCGGTTTGATTTTTCGGGCGTATGCAGTTGAAACTAGCAGGCATCCGCTCAAACATTATGCTGAGACCTCTTGCTTCAAAGTCTACGCACTAGACGTGGGGCTATTGGGAGCCATGGCCAAAACACCTATGGACCTTTTGGTCCAGGGAAAACGACTCTACAACGAATACGAAGGCGCCTTTGTTGAAAGCTATGTGGCCCAGCAACTGGTATCCCATTTTCAGCAGGAACTGTATTATTGGCGGAGCAAGGGAGGTAAGGCTGAGCTTGATTTTCTCCTTGAAATGGGAAATGGAGTCTTTCCTCTGGAGGTCAAAGCAGGCATTAATCTTAAAAGCAAGAGCTTGAAGTCTTATGATCTACAGTTTGCGCCGCCCAAGCTCGCTAGGACGAATCTTCTGAACCTTAAAAAAGACGGGAAGATCTGCAATCTGCCACTCTATGCCACGTCGTTGTTGCCCCGACTCCTGGTCTCCTAAGACGCTCAAATATTAGGAAACGTTTTTCAAAATCCATTATGGAGCCCCACGGGTAACCCCGCGGTTCCCATATGCCATGCCAAGAAGAGCCAGACTGGATGCCTCCGGAACCCTGCATCATGTCATTGTCCGGGGCATTGAACGAAGAAACATCGTTGACGACGATCGAGACCGGCAAGATTTTGTGTCTCGCAACAAGGAAACAGTTTTCCGCCCAAAAGCGCATGAAACGCGCTGCTTTACTTGTAGAGACACTGTGCAAGAAGGAAAACATCAGCGTAAAAGTGCTGAAAGCACGAAACCGGCGGTGGGAAATATCAAAGGTAAGGCATCAGTCGGCACAGGTCTTTGTTGACCACTACGGACTCTCGCTCACTGAGACAGGACGTCAATATGCCTTATTTTGTCTAACAGGGGGTAATTTCGGGTCCGAACCTAAAGTAATCGTATAGTGGATCGGGGATTTGAGCCTCCCGCAATTATCCGGAACGTGGGATGGAACAGTCGAGACTTGGTACAATATCAAACATAGTTAGAGGTATAGCTTGGTTAACAGAAGGATTATTCTGACACACTCGTTGGTTTCCTTTCCCGAATTATGTCCCCATAGTCAGGGGCGTTCCTTGACTATCCCGATCAAAGAAATCAAATGATCAATATTATCGACAAATAGTAGTGCCAAGACCATTTTGCGTCTTTTTATCACCTTGGTAATATTGATGGACTCGTAAAAAGTCGTCACTCCGGTGAAAACCGGAGTCCAGAGCCTTTGTAACTAGCTGAACAAACTGGATTCGGGCTTTCGCCGGAATGACAGAAAGAGGTGTTTTTCGACTTTTTACGAAGCCGTCAATATTGATAAATCAAAAATCAACCACCAAAGATCAGCCTGGCCAGACTTCGCAAAAGCCTCAATTTCAGATAAAAGCCATCTAATCCAAACCGTCTCCCAGAAGATCCTTAACAAAGAATCAATGCTGTGTTATAAACATCGGTTCGGCCAAATCTGATGAAAATGAAAAAGGAGTTCTCATGATAAGCGCAGATAACGTAACCCTCTCCTTTGGGAAGAGAGTTCTTTTTAACAAAGTCAATGTCAAGTTTTTACCCGGCAATTGTTACGGCCTTATTGGTGCCAATGGGGCCGGTAAATCAACTTTTTTAAAAGTTCTCTCCGGAGAGATTGATCCCACTGACGGCTTTATTTCCCTTCAACGCAAGGTCCGCATCGCGGTTTTACAACAGGACCAGTTTGCTTTTGACGAACATAAGGTTATTGACACCGTCTTGATGGGTCATAAGAAGCTTTACAAGGTATTGATGGAGCGGGAAGCCATCTATTCAAAATCAGAATTTACTGAAAAAGACGGCGTAAGGGCGGGCGAACTGGAAGGCGTGCTTGCTGATTTAAAGGGATGGGAGGCTGATGCCGACGCAGCCATTATGCTCGACGGCCTGGGCATAGCAGAAAACCTTCACCGAAAAAAAATGAAAGAATTGGACAGCACGGAAAAGGTACGAGTCCTTCTTGCACAGGCCCTTTTC
>JAFGFW010000199.1 GCA_016930875.1 Deltaproteobacteria bacterium
CAGAGTTCCGTAATCTTGATACCCAGTTCAGCTTCTTTAAGAATTTTGATGATCTGTTCCGTTGCAAATCGCTTCCGCTTCATGTCTGAGTTGTCCTGTTATGCCTTTTATCAGGATAGACTCAATTTCAATATGGCCTAGTTTATGGGGGAAAGATCACTATGATGGGGCTTGTAGGTGTGTGTGTTATAGATTTGGAGGAAAATATAAGTGGATTTTAAACTTAGCGAAGAACAGAAGTCAATTCAAAAAATGGCCAGAAAATTTGCTGAGGCTGAACTGAAGCCTCTTGCTGGCGAAGCAGATGAGAAGGAAATATTTCCGAGAACACAATTCAAAAAGATGGCGGCACTTGGTTTTACCGGAATAACCTGTTCGCAGGAATATGGCGGTTTAGGCTTGGATCATGTTACATATATCGTAGTAATGGAAGAGATTGGGAAGGCTTGTTTGGCAACAGCAGGAACTTATTCGGTGCACCAGACAGTGCAATATTATTTTGAGAAATTTGGGACCGCAGAACAAAAGAAAGAGTACTTACCTGTTTTGTCAAAGGGAGAAAAGATAGGAGCTTTAGTGTTAACAGAATCTGGGGCTGGATCTGATGTCGCGTCCCTGACAACTGCAGCAAAAAAGGGGGATGGATTTTATACAATTAATGGGAACAAGATATTCATTACCACAGGCGGTGAAGCGGATTTATATATTGTTCTTGCGAGAACAGGGAAAGAAGCTGGTGCTAAGGGAATAAGCGCTTTTATAGTAGACAAAGATGCTGTGGGTTTATCAATTGGGAAAAAAGAGAGAAAAATGGGTTACGGTGGTTCTCCCACAACAGAGTTGTTTTTTACAGATTGTAACGTTTCGGAAAAAGATCTTTTAGGGGGCAAAGAAGGCCAGGGAATGAGACAAATGCTATCTGCTCTAGATGTAGGCAGGATCAGCATAGGGACTATTGCTGTGGGGATTGCACAAGCCGCTTTTGAAGAAGCTCTAGCATATTCGAAAGAAAGGGTTCAGTTTGGAGAACCCATATTTGCTTTTCAAGGGATTCAATGGATGTTTGCAGACATGGCAACCAGAATTGAGGCAGCAAGACTTCTTTGCTATCAGGCTGCATATTCGATCGATCAAGGCAGTTCATTATCCATTAAACAAGCTTCAATGGCGAAGATGATGGCAACGGATGTTGCCATGAGTGTAACCACTGATGCAGTTCAGATTCTTGGTGGTTATGGGTATATGAAAGATTATCCTGTTGAAAGGCATATGCGAGACGCAAAGATACTGCAAATTGTTGAAGGCACAAACCAGATACAAAAGATTGTTATTGCTAGATGTTTATGACCCTGGTTTCCAGCAAATTAAGTGTAAAAGTTAACCTCTTCCCGGACAGTCAGTCCCTCTTTGGTCTGTAGGGTTATACTGCTTCTCGTGTCAATGATTTTTTTATTGCTTTCCCCTCTTCAATCATTTCAATGGGCCTATCTGCCCATATTCCGATAGCCACGATGCTGTGATGCGTGCGCTCATGGTTGTGGTAGTGAAGCCACTGATCGAAATTGTCCTGCAGCTTTTCATAAACTGGTTATATCGCTGGCTTCATTGCGAGCGAATGAGTTTTGAGGTTCCCTCAGGTGTGTGCTCTTATGACCGGGGCACATCCCGCAGACCCCGGCCTACTGAGACTTCCCCTGCATGTCCAGCATGATTTTCAGGTTTTTGCCGGCATCTTTGTGGCCGGGTTCGATCCGTAATGCCTCGCGAAAGTGAGCAACGGCATCCTTTATTCTTCCCTTGCGGGCCATAACGACTCCGAGGCTGTTGTGCGCCTTGGCAAACTCCGGCTTGATCCGCAGGGCTTCCTCAAAATGGCCAATGGCCTCATCCAGTTCTCCTTTCTGGGCCAGGGCGACACCGAGGCTGTTATGCACTTCCGCAAGCCTTGGGTTAATCGCAAGCGCCTTCCGGAAATGCTCAACGGCCTTGTCGATCTCCCGATTGTAGGCAAAGGCCAGCCCAAGGTTGACATGCGCCTCTACAAGTTTCGGATTGATCTTGAGCGCCTCCCGGAAGCGGTCAACGGCCTCATCGAATTTTCCCCTCTGAAGCAGTTCCAGTCCAAGCCGCATCTGCGCTTCCGCATCGCCGGTATCGGTCCGTTGTTCCAGGGGACGCAGTGCGGCGGCTTTTTCAATCGCTTCATCCCGTTTGAGTGCGATTTCCAGATTGGATTCGGCGTCCCGATACCCGGGTTTTATCCGCAGCGCCTCCCTGAAATGAACGATGGCCTCCTTCGTTTCACCCAGACGGGACAGGGTGATCCCCATATTGTTGTGCGCGGAGGCCATATCCGGTCTTGTTTTCAGCACCTCCCCGTACTCGGCAATGGCGTCTTTGAGGTTCCCCTGCCGCTCCAGGGCATTGGCCATGTTATAGCGGGCCTCCGCGTCGTCGGGTTTTATCCGCAGCGCCTCCCGATAATGGGCGATCGCCTCGTCTGTCCTGCCCAGTTCCGCCAGAGCGGCGCCCATGTTGCTATGCATCACGTAATTGTCTGCTGTAACGTTGAGGGTATGTTCAAAGAGGGAGATGCTGTTTTGCCAGTACTGGAGTTGCAGCCACGTGACCGTTATCAGGGCGGAGAGGATGCATCCCACAGATACAGCGAGGAAAATCCGCCGGTGGTGCCATCGGGCCACAAGATCGGGAAGACCCCAGGCGATCATGACAAACAGTCCGATGAGCGGGATATAGGTATACCGGTCGGCCATGGATTGCGCTCCGACCTGCACCAGTCCGATAACCGGAACGAGCGTTCCCAGGTACCACAACCACCCGACTATGAGATATGGAAACCGCCTCATGAACCGGATGACCATAAAAGACAGAAGGATCAGCAGAAGGCCTGCCCCGGCAACCTGCCACACCGGTAAGTTGTTTGAATAGGGATAGAGCACCGCCAGATCAAAAGGCCAGATCATCTTTCCGATGTAGCTTGCGTATGAGACCAGGCCATTGGAAATCCTGGCGGCAAGCGGTACCGCGTCAAACGAACGAACGGCTCCCCCGCTCTGCTGAGCGAAAAAAGTCAGGACGCTCGAAGCTGCCGCGAAGGCAAGGAGGGGTATCTTTTCCCAGATCAGATGGATGTTGCCGTATCTTTCCGGTGAATCATCTGCGGCAGTCCCTTCCTGCCTGAAGCGAAGGCGGCCGAGAGGCCAGTAGTCCAGAAGAAGCAGCACAAAGGGGAGGGTGACCAGCATGGGCTTGGCCATGAGACCCAGGACAAAGAAGAGAAGGACCGGCGCATATCTCTTTGCCCCCGGACACTCGACATACCAGGCGTAGCTCCCCATGGTCAGCATCCAGAAGAATGCGCTTAGAACATCTTTGCGCTCCGCGATCCAGGCAACCGACTCCACATGGAGGGGATGGAGGGCAAACAGCGCCGCGACGAAGGCGCTTTTCCAGAGGGCGCCTGTCATCCTCCTCAGAACGATGAACAGCAGGAGGGTATTCGCAACGTGAAAGAACAGGCTGATCAGATGCTGCATCCCCGGGTTCATCCCAAAAAGTTGAATATCCAGCAAATAGGACAACCAGGTCAGCGGATGCCAGTTGCTGACATCCATGGATGTGAAAGCCCAGGTGACGCTCTTTAAGGTCAGCCCGCCCTGCACGTACTGATTCGCGGTGATGTATTTATCGTCATCGTAGTTGACGAATGCGTGATTCCCGACCTGCCAGTAAACGGCGAGTGTAATCATGGCGAGGAGCAGGCATATTAGAATATCATGGCGGATCTTGAAAAAGGAATTGGTATGATTATGAGTTTCCATGTCGGCCATAGTCGGGGAACATTTTTTGATTCAATGGTTTCATCGACGCTTCGGAAAAATACTTTGCCGGACAACCGGCTTTGGCAGTCGTATACCCGAACCGTTCAACCTGTGCAAGCTGATTATCAAAGAGAAAATAGCGGGAATCGGCCTCTGTCCGCGCGTTATTGGGAAATAACCTCGACGATACCGATATGTCTGCTCGAGAGCCTGAGCCCCCGGTTCCGTCATGGGAAACTATTTCCCGAACTCTTCCTTCAGCTCCCGCTTGAGTATCTTCCCCGAGGGATTCTTGGGGAGCCGGTCCACGACGAGGACCTTCTTCGGGCATTTGAACCCCGCCAGATGCTCCTTGCAGTGAGCGATCAGATCCTTTTCTTTGATCGTTTTCCCCTTTTTCGGCACCACCACGGCCGCCACGATCTCGATCCATTTCGGATCGGGCAGACCAATGACCGCCGCCTCTTCGATATCCGGATACCGGTACAGGACCTCCTCGACCTCGCGCGACGCCACGTTCTCGCCGCCGGTCTTGATCATGTCCTTCTTGCGGTCCACGA
>JAFGFW010000200.1 GCA_016930875.1 Deltaproteobacteria bacterium
AACAACAACGCTTATTGCCAGGATAATGAGATTAGCTGGATCGACTGGCATTTGACGACAAAGAATGGTAATCTGTTGACGTTTTTCCGTAAGATGATCGCCTTGAGAAATCGACATCCTGTTTTTCGCAGATCTGACTTTCTGTCCGGAAAGGACACAAACCACGATGAGCGGCCGGATCTGAGTTGGCACGGCTTTGAAGTGGGCAAACCGAACTGGGCCGAAGATGGCCGGGTGCTCACGTTTCTGCTTGACGGAGAAGAACTTGCCCAAGGGGAACAAGATGATGATTTTTTTATCATCCTTAATGGAGATGATGTGAAACACAAGTTTGAAATACCGCGGCCTCGAGAAGCGAGAATGTGGTCCTGTATAGTCAATACCGGCAAGGCATCGCCGAATGAGATCCTGGATGAGGACAGGGGTAAGCCGGTCAGCCTTGAAAGAAAGTATCCAGTTGATCCCATGGCCGCCGCGGTATTTATTTCAAAAAGGCATTGAAACAGGAAGGAGAGTATGAGTTACAAGTATTTGAAATTTGATTCGGAGGGCCCCATCGGAACGATCACGCTAAACCGCCCGGAAAAAAGAAATGCGCTTTCTCTCGAACTCCTTGGGGAGTTAAGCGCTTTGCTGACAACGATTAGCCAGAACAAGAATGTAAGGGTTGTCATCATAAAAGGGGAAGGAAAGGTCTTTTCAGCAGGGCATGACATCTCACAACTGGTGGATCGCGAGATGATATATTACAAGGCGATATTTGACACCTGTGTTGAGGTCATGGAAAAGATCCAGCGTCTGCCGCAACCCGTCATTGCTCAGGTTCACGGAATCGCCACAGCAGCCGGCTGTCAGCTTGTGGCCGCCTGTGATCTGGCGGTGGCTGCAGAAGGCACACTCTTTGGAACTCCAGGCGTAAAGATCGGGCTCTTTTGCACCACACCCGGGGTTCCTCTTGTGCGGGCCGTGGGGAGAAAACGTGCGTTGGAAATGCTTTTCACGGGACGTATGATCTCTGCTCAGGAGGCTGACCAGTACGGCTTGATCAACAAGGTCGTTCCTCCAGAACAATTGGCTGTTGAGACAAGAATTGTGGCTGAAAAGATTGCCGAAGCCAGCCCTCTTACCCTGAGCATGGGCAAGGAGGCCTTCTATAACCAGGTCAACCTGGCCGATTCCCAGGCCTATGATTATGCAAAGAGAACTATTGTGACGAATCTTTTTTCAGAAGATGCCCAGGAAGGGCTTAGTGCCTTCCTGGAGAAAAGAAAACCCACCTGGAAGGGGAAATAACCGGTGTCGGCCACCATACTCCAGTTAGCGCTTCTGGCCTTTTTGCTCGTCTGTTCGGGTTGCTTCTCTGCAACGGAAACAGCGCTCTTTTGCCTGAATCGCATCGAACGGCGCCGTCTAGGACAGGACAAATCCCGCCGCTCGCAACTCATTGTCCGGGCCTTGCGTCGGCCTCGAGAATTGCTTTCAACCATCCTTTTTGGAAACACCCTGATCAATGTGGCCACGGCTGCAGTCGCAACGCTCCTCTTTGCACGGCTGATTCCGAGACACGGTCTCATTGTGGCCATCATTGTTGACTCTCTTCTCGTTCTTTTCATCGGGGAAATCATTCCAAAAACAGTCGCTGTAAGCCAGGCAAGACCTTTTGCCCTTAGTGCCGTCACGCCGCTTCATGCTTTTTCAAAGGTATCCCGTCCCTTTGTTGCAGTATTTGACCTTCTGGCTCGCACGATCTTGCGGGTTCTCAAGGTGCCGGAAGAAGCAAGGGGAGGGCTCAGTCCGTCGGAACTCGAGGTGCTGTTTGACGAAGCAGGCCGCAAGAAAACGATTAGCTCGCAGGAGCAGCGCATCGCGCGAAATATTATGCGTTTCTCTGGAACCACTGCCGAGGAGATTATGACTCCCCGTGTGGATATCGTGGCTGCCACATTGGATATCTCCCGTGACAAGATGGAACACCTGATGATTGAGGCGCGTCATTCCCGGATACCGATCTGCGAACAGAGCGTTGACTACATCGTCGGTTTTGTTAGCACCAAGGAGTTTTTTCTCAATCCCGACCGTGAAATCCGAAAACTCCTCAAACCCGTAGCCATCTTCCCGGAAGGCGCCAGGATACACCGGATCTTCAGGCACATGCAGAAAAACCTCATCCACATGGCAGTCATCGTCAACGAATACGGGATATCCTCGGGTATAGTAACCATGGAAGACCTCGTTGAGGAGATCGTGGGCGAGATCTATGACGAATACGAGAAAGCAGAAGAACTCATCCGCCCCCTTGGACCGGATGAGTGGTTTGTCCTCTGCCGAGCGCCCATTGAACAAGTCAATGAGGTTTGCGGGTTGGCCCTTCCAGAGGGAGAATCCGTCACCTTAAACGGGTATCTGTGTGATGAGTTTGGAGAGATTCCAGCCCAGGGCCGGACCCTTGAGAGAAACGGCGCTCACTTTACTGTCGTGGAATCAAAACGAAGACGGATCGTGAGCTGTCGCATAAAACGAATCCACGTGGAGGTCTCAGAAAATGCTGCTTGAGTTTGTTTTGCTGCTGATCTGTATTCTGGGCTCAAGCCTTGCCTCAGGCTCTGAAACGGCGCTGGTTTCGGCAAGCCGAACACGCCTGCAGCATCTTGCCTCCGAGGGCGTGCACAGCGCCAATCGTGCCCTTGCGCTCCTTGAAAACAAGGAACGAATTCTGGTGGTGACCCTCATTGCAACAAACGTTCTTAACATCACAGGCGGAGCAATTGCTACTGTGACATTGCAAAGGTGGGTTGGGCCCTTTGGCCCCATTATGGCCACCCTGGTAATGACATCCGTCCTACTGGTTCTTAGCGAAATCGTCCCAAAGGCCTATTTCCGGCATCACGCCGAGCAGGCATTGGTGAAGTCCGCCATGACCTGGACAATCCTATCCAGGATGTTGACCCCCATCACTTTCCCCATCCACCTCTTCACCAATATCCTTTTCCGTATTTTTCGAAGCGAGCCAAAAAGCGTTTATATGACACGGGATGAGATCAAGCTGGTAATAGAGGAATCGGTCGAAAGCGGGGGGCTCCAGGAGGACCAGCAGGAGATGCTGGAATCTACCCTTAATTATGCCACTACCATTGTTCGTGAGGTCATGGTGCCCATATCTGAAGTGGCCCTGCTTTCGGAAACGGCCCGGACCGATGAATTTCTTGCCCTGGTGCAAGATCAGGGCCACACACGTATCCCGGTTTACCGGGACCGCGTCGATCAGCTCGTGGGCCTGGTGAACGTCTTTGATGTCCTTTACGATGAGCAAAGGAAGGTTTTCATCCGCACTTACATGAGGCCGACCCGCCTGGTCCCTGACACTAAACAGATTGATCAGCTTTTTGTTGAAATGCAACGAGGGCGTGAAAGCCTTGCTGCGGTTGTGAGCGAGTTCGGTGCGTGTGTCGGAATTGTGACACTCGAAGACATCATGGAGGAGATCTTTGGTGAGCTTGCGGACGAACATGAAGACGCTACACCGCAGATCCAGAAAAAAGGGCTTGGACATTTTCGTGTGAGCGGTAAGGCAGACATTGACGACCTCAGGGAAGAGACGGCTATTGTCATTCCCAAGAAGGGTTTTGAAACCGTTGGCGGCTATGTTCTCCACAGGCTGGGCCGGATTCCCCGGAAAGGGGACTCCTTTACTCACGGGGATCTCACCGTGCAAGTCCTTGAGGCAGACCGCTACAGTGTCAAAACCGTAGAGATCATCAGGAAGGATTCCATTGATACCAACAAGGAAAAAGTGTCTTGAGCTGATCTCTCAACACCATATGTTGCCGCATATTGTGCGGCACAGCAAGCTGGTGACAGAAATAGCTTTGCTTATCGGCCGCAAGTTGAACAGTTGTGGCCAGCGCCTTGACCTTTCGCTGGTGGAGGCAGGGGCACTGCTCCATGACATCATGAAAACCATGTCAATCCAGACCAAGGAAGACCACGCTCAAACCGGAGGTGAACTGCTCAACTCCTTGGGTTATCCTGCGGTAGCCAGTATCGTGCGACAGCACATCCGTGTGGATAAGAGATCTTTTGAGCCCGATGGTGTGGTAAGTGAGGAAGAACTGGTCAACTATGCTGATAAGCGGGTCAAGCACGAAGAGCTGGTAGAGATAGAGGAGCGGTTTCAGGACATACAAGAAAGATATGCCAACAAGTTCCCGGCTCTTCAGGCGAGCTTGGAAGAAGTTCAACTCGAAACCCAATTGCTGGAACAGAAGATATTCTCAAAGCTGGATATCTCCCCGAAAGACCTCGGTGCCCTTCTTGCCAAGTCCAAAATTTAGCAAGTGTCCATCCAGAAATGGTAGATTTTGCTTCAAGACAAGGCCGCAGTTCTTTTGCAACCGCAGTCGTAGCAGCGCTACGTCGAGGATTGCAAATGAACGAGAACGCAGAATTGGGCCAAAAGATGCCGCTTATGGATGGACACTAACAAAGGAGCTGCCAAACAAGGGCAACCCCCGCGGTGAACAAAAACATAGTCTCCACCAGGAACTCAAATCTGAAACCAGTCACAATCCAGTGTCTCTCAAAGGCATGAACGACCCATGCCATATATAACAGCGAAAGTACCAGACAATAGGCCAGGGTGGTGGCAAGATGCATAATCGGGGAGAAAAGCAGGACTGCCAAGGAGAACGCCAGGAGTCGCTTTAGTATCCGCAGGGACTTCTTCTCCCCCAATACGATGGGGAGGCTTTCCTGTCCCACAAGCCGGTCACCTTGCATATCCAGTATGTCAAAAAAAGCAGTTCGCACAAAGGCCATAACCGAGGCAAATAACGTGACGAAAATCATTGTGCTGGTAACTTGCAACGAGATAGAAAGGTGAGGGAGTACTACGGTGACAACCCCCCAGGCTATGGCAATCAACACTGTCTTTGAACCCGGTATGTCACCGATGCGCTCGATCTTCCGGCCTGTCTTGAGGCGGCCGGGAAAGAGCTTGACCTTATACAGAAGCCCGAGGGCGCTGATGACGCAAAGAACCAAAAAAGGAACCATGCCCAGAGTAAATGCCATAAAAAGCCCTACTGCCCCTGACATGATCGCCAGCGTTATAAGGATGCCCCGGCTCTGTTCATAAAAGTTAGCCCGGTCCGGGTCATTGTACCGCACAGCCTCTTTGCCGATGAAGTTATTCAGTATGTGCATGGAAAGCACATAGCAGCTAGCCATCAGGGCAGATGGAAGGCTTGGTCTGATACCCGACAAAAGCGCGCAAGTATAACTAAGAAACCCTGCCCCCAGCGCCACGTACAGATTGCTTAAAAGAAGCCACCGCTGTATCCTGAAGACCGTTTGCCGCCATTGGCCCGTTGTCCTGTAAGGGAGACCTTCCAGAGTCCTGTAGACTTTTTTGATTACCCAGTTGGGCGTTGAGGCCCCTGCTGTAATGCCAATGGCCTGCAATCGTTCAATGGCAGCGCTGTCGACTTCTGTCTCACTCTCGATATGAAATGCCCGGCCTCCCTCCTGCTCGACTACTTGAGCGAGCCTTCGCGTATTGCCACTGTTGCGGCCACCGACCACCACCACTGCATCCACATCTCTTGCCATTTCCCTGACTTCAGCCTGGCGTTGATGAGTTGAATCACAAATGGTGTTAAACACTCTGGAGTCTGGAAAACGCTCTTGCATGGCGCCGGCAACAGCATCAAAAAGCTTGCCGTCCTGGGTGGTCTGGGCAACGACTATGGTCCGCTCAAGACGCGGGAGGTCGGCAACGTCACGGGGATGGCTGACCACATGGCCTTGCCCCTCGGCATGTCCAAGGAGACCTACGACTTCAGGGTGGTCCCTTTCACCCACGATGACAACGGCATAGCCCAACCTGGCATACTTGGAAATAATCTTTTGGACTTTTATGACCCTGGGGCAAGTGGCGTCGATTACAGTAAATCCTGCATCAGCAAGCCCCTTCTTGGTCTGGGGCGGCACTCCATGGGCCCTTATGACAACCATTCCGGGTCTTGCCCCTGAAGGGTCATTCAAGACGGAGACACCCTTTTCTGCCAGAATCTCTAAGACCTGGGGGTTATGAATCAGTGGGCCGAAGGTATAGATAGGGCCATCCTGGCTGTTAGCAACATCCAGAACGATCTCCACAGCCCTGTGGACACCCATGCAGAAGCCTGCGGTTTTGGCGAGCCTAATTTTCAAGAATGGCTTTCAGGTGTTTTTCGATCAACATTTCAATGAGCGGCGGAAGGGAAGTCTGGGGTAGTCCTACGATTTCAACATTTTCCTGGGAAAGCGGAATCAATAACTTCTTGGCCGTGCTTGCGGTCACAGCCTCAGCCATGCGAGGGGTCATCTCGCCCATCATGGCATG
Source organism: Deltaproteobacteria bacterium (assembly GCA_016930875.1). Taxonomy (NCBI): domain Bacteria; kingdom Pseudomonadati; phylum Myxococcota; class Myxococcia; species Deltaproteobacteria bacterium. The sequence goes on from JAFGFW010000200.1 coordinate 6,383, forward strand.
AGCCAAAACAATTGCCATGGGACCCACGATAATGTCCGCCTGGCCCACCGTGCGCACAATGGCGTTTTCGCCCGAGGCGCCTCGATTTGCCCTGGCCTTAAGCATCTGGGCCGTTGCAATGGCGTTGGTTCCAAGGGCGGTTATATCCACTGATTCTTCGAAAGCTTCCCTGAGCTTTTTTATGATGATGCTTCCGATACCCCCGCCCTGACCGTCAATCACACAGATACGCATATTCCGGCTCATAGCCCCTGTCCGCGCTTTGACAGAGTCGTTTTGAATTCTGATCTGTTTTTTTGTATGTAATTTAACAGATTAACCCCACTGGGTCAACTAGCCGTCTACATAGACTAAGATCTTAAAATTTATGGCAAGTTTTGGAAAAGCCTCATGATTCCACCCAGGCGCCACGTGATACTGGATGCTGGTTACTGGATACTGGATATAATAAGGATTTCTTTTTTGATTTATCC
>JAFGFW010000201.1 GCA_016930875.1 Deltaproteobacteria bacterium
CGTCACTGCAGCGTACTTGTAAGTACGCCTCATTCCTCAGGATGTCGGATGCCTTGCATCTGTGCATTTTCCGACAGCCTCCGAAAAGAGGGTTCTCCGACAGGCTCCTAGGGGCTGGCTGGCGACGCCCGGGACGCCATGGGCCTTCCGTTTTGAACAACCTGGGAGCTTCAGACAGATTTCTCCATACCCCCCGGAAACCCCTTACGAAAACCTTTCACAGCGGGTTCAACGTTTACTGTGGTAATGCGATCTGGCCCCACAACGAAGAGGGCCTGGAAAATGTGGCACGCTATATCATTCGGGCACCCTTCTCACAGGAACGGATGACGTATATACCGGCACATGAATCATCCGACGGCACGGCAAAGGTGATATATGAGCCTAAAGACGGCAAGACAAAAGAGACATTTGACACTTGGTAACCATTGTGGAAAATGTCATCATTTACACAGCGGTGACCAGAGGAAGGAAGCTCGTGGTGATGGTCGGCGCCAGGAAGGCGCTTGCTATCGGGTTGAAGAATGACAGGACACAGAAGAGATGTAGGTATTTGAGACACAGGCTCGGCTAGTTGAATGAGGACAAGTCATAAAGATGGCGTGACTGTGCGGCCAGCCCGGGGTGTGGATGCGGACTACCTCCGGTATCTAAGCAAGAAGGTGTTTCAGCAGTATGGTCCTTACGACGAGATGCTGGTGGCTTGGTTTGAGTCGGGTACTGCCGTGACCCTTTTGGCCTTGATGGGAAAACGAGCTGTGGGGTTCGCCATGCTCGGGCGAGTTGAGCCTGCGTGGGGTGACGTCCGGGTGTCCGAACTGCTGGCCGTTGCAGTAGAGCCTGAAAAATGGAAACTCGGTATTGGTGATCTTTTGATGAAGGAGGTCGAGAGGTGGGCCAAGGGGCTGAGGGTTGAAACACTGGTTTTGCACACAGCAGTAGATAATTTGCCGGGTCGGAAGCTTTTTGAAAAACATGGATTTTCCGCCTTGAAGATCAAGAAGGGCTTTTACCCGGAGGGCCAGGATGCCTTCATGATGTACAAGAACATTTGAGGGGGCGAACAGAATCCGAGGTGTCGTTTCCGACATGTCGCCTACTTTAAGAGCGACCAGGGTGGTGGCGTAGCTTCTGGTGCCACTTCAAACTGAAAACCTACAAGGATGGACTTCATGAAAGTTGTTTTCCATGATGATTTCTATCAGGATTACACGTCAGATCCAGCATCTACCAAAGGGCGAATCGAGGCAATTGTGGAGGTGATTAAGCCTGATGTGGAGTTCGTTGGCGCCAAACCCGCATCTGAAGCTGAGATTGCTGCTGCCCACACAGATTCCCATGTGGATTATGTTCGACGTAGTGGTCTATTTTCCATTTCGGCCCTGGCCGCTGGTGGAGCTGTTCAGAGCGCCAGAATCGGGCTTGATGAGCCAGCATTCGGTCTAATCCGTCCTCCGGGACATCACGCCTCTGCGGACAGTGCCTGGGGGTTTTGTTATTTCAACAACATGGCCGTAGCCTTACTTGCGTTACGAAGGGATGGCTTAATAAGCCAAGCCCTTGTATTGGATATTGACCTGCATTACGGAGACGGCACGGTAAATATTTTGGGTGACCAACAATGGGTAAAAATCCATAACCCATCGGAACGGACCCGTGGAGAATACGTACGTGAAGTTGGGCATATCCTGTCAAGTGTTCAAGTTGACATGATAGGCGTTTCAGCTGGCTTTGACTATCACATAGACGACTGGGGCGGGCTTCTTGCTACCGAGGATTATTACTCTATTGGTACTTTGGTCAGCCAGGCCGCCTCTGCATGTGGAGCCGGTTACTTTGCTATCCTGGAGGGCGGATACAACCATGACGTTTTGGGTCAGAGTGTTGCTGCTCTGATGGATGGGTTTTGCTCATGATAGGTGTGTGATAGAGGGCCTTAACCTATGCCAAAAAAGGACCTTTATTTAAAGGGCTTTGGGAAGAGCCGGCCAGACAAGGTCAAGAGTATCGAAGAAATTGTCAGGGAAAAGATGGAAAAGAAAGCGAAACGTCGCAAACGTAAACAGCTGGAGAAACAAGAGGCTGGGGCAACGGCCGACGGCCTAAAACCTGGACAGGCTTCAGCTTGAAAGGAAAAGAAGCTATGGGTGTGACTTTAAGAATTTTTCTCGTAAACGATGATGATTCCATAAAGCGTTTTCCGTTGACTCGGTATGAGCGCTTGATGCATCGTGATCCTGATGAATGTCTGCCGGAATATGCTGGAAAACGTGTGCGATATGCCGAAGTAGCGGTGGAACTTGCAGATCGAAAACCCATCAGCATCTTGCGAATGCTATATTTCATCATGTCGTTTGATTCTGAGGGGCGGATCGATGCCTCTGAACAGCAAAAGGAAAGCAGGCTTGCCATGGAGCTCTTACCTCCTTTAGGTTCGGACGGACAATCTGGCCAAGTCATTGATGCCCAACACCATTTTGCCAAAAGGCGTTACGACAATGAGTACAGGTGGGCGCCGAGCCCAGAGATAGAGGCGGAAATCGTACGAGCTGTATTTGGTAGAGATGGAATGTAAGGTAAACGTAGCCGAGGGATTTTGCATATGGATAGATTGATCATCACTGTAAAAGAAATCAAGGGAAACTGTCCTGTCTATCAAGTCGGTGACAAGATCGTGCTAGACGAAGGCTACCGTTTGAATCTAAAGGAAACGGACAATATGTGCATGCACTCCCTGGCCTCCATCATGCCGTATTATGTAGCCCTTTATCGAGGTATAGATCCAAGAGACTTGGGGCTATCCAAAAACGGCAAGAAGGCCCACGTCCAATGTCTTGATCCATGCGAGTATACTGGCGGAGGCACGGTGATTTTTGAAATAGAAAGAGATTACCCTAACGTCACATGAGCCAAAAGGAGGCGGCGGCTATCCTCGGTATCGACCAGCCCAAAGTATCAGCTCTCATCCGAGGACGACTATCAGGTTTTTCAACGCAACGTCTGCTCAGATTTCTAAACGACCTCAGTCGGGACGTGAAAATCGTTATAAAGGCAAAGCCGCGTTCCCGGCGACGTGCCACAATCAGCGTCATAGCCGCTTGAACCGCAAAAGCAACCGCATTCCCCGTCCGCCTGAAACGGACTGCGAGGATAGCGGGCGAATCCAAAAATGGCAGCCTTTTTCACGGTCGACTCCCTCTTCTTGCTTACATCAAGCCCCGGAAGGAGAAGGAGGAGAATGGGGACGGTGGTAAAAAAGTAACAAAACCTTATTCGATTAATTGCAACCCATTTTCGCGGGCAATGGTTTCTCCC